>DATCEM010000465.1:0-11152 GCA_036510175.1 Solirubrobacteraceae bacterium
AGCGCATGATCCGTGCCGTGCTCGATAGCCGCGCCGCCCTCGACCCCGAGGTCGAGCGCGAGCTGCTCGAGCTCCGCCGCGCGTGCTTCTCCTCGGAGGACTTCCGCGAGGGGGTGCGTGCGTTCGTCCAGAAGCGCCGGCCCCAGTGGCGCGGGCGCTAGGTCGGCACCATCCGGAAGGTGAAAGCGGTCGCAGTGGCGCTGCTACGTCCGGACCTCGACCTATCGTTCCCGTCCATGCCGCCTTTGATCACGCGCGAAGAGGCCCTCCGCTTGGGCGACCTCGAGGACCCGGCGGAGATCGAGGCTCTGGTCGAGCGCGCGTGGCGCGCGCGTGTCGAGAGCTTCGGCGACTCGACGGACATGTGCTCGCTGGTCAACGCGAAATCGGGCGGCTGCGCCGAGGACTGCGGCTTCTGCGCCCAGTCGCGCTACGCCGAAGCGGACACGCCGATGCACGCGATGATGGACCCCGAGCAGATCCTCCAGCACGCGCGCGCGGCGCAGGACGCCGGAGCCCATCGCTTCTGCATGGTCACGCAGGGCCAGGGCCTCTCGAAGCGGGACTTCGAGAAGGTCCTCGCGGGCGCGCGCCTGGTCGCCGAGCACACGAACCTCAAGCGCTGCGCCTCCGTCGGGCACATGTCCGTGCAGCGCGCGAAGGCGCTCAAGGAAGCCGGGATCCAGCGCGTGCACCACAACGTCGAAAGCGCCGCCTCTTACTACCCGGAGGTCTCCTCCACCGTCCGCTACGAGGGCCGGCTGCGGACGATCGACGCGGTGCGCGAAGCCGGGCTCGAGACCTGCGTGGGCGGCATCCTCAACCTGGGCGAGACGCGCGAGCAGCGGGTCGAGATGGCCTTCGAGCTGGCGGGGATCAATCCCACCAGCGTCCCCATCAACCTGCTCAACCCGCGCCCGGGCACCAAGTTCGGAGATCGCGAGCTCCTCGATCCGTGGGAGGTCGTCAAGTGGATCGCCATCTTCCGCCTCGTCCTCCCCGAGGCGCTGTTCCGCCTGTGCGGCGGCCGCGTCGAGAACCTGGGCGACCTCCAGGCCTTGGCCGTCAAAGCCGGGCTCAACGGCGTGATGATGGGGAATTTCCTGACCACGCTCGGGAACACCCCTGAGGAGGACCGCGCGATGTTCGAGGAACTTGGCCTCAACGTGGCACGGCAGCCCGACAACGGGGCCAATCCGCGGCCCGACAATCGCTCGGGATGGCTCGATGGCGAGACGCCGGACGTCATCTCGCAAGCACTCGAGCAGCCGCCAGAGCCGACGCTCGAGGTGCATCTCTGGGATCCGGCCTCGCAGCTGCGCTTCGAGCGCAAGCGGGTGGTCCCGCAGCGACCAGACGGCGCGCCGAACGCCGGACACGGCCGCGAGACGCGCGAGGTAGCCAGGGCCAGGCGCCCCGCCGCCTGACGCCGCCGCGCGGCGGCGCTCCGACCAGGCGGATCCTCGGTTACTGCAGGTAGTCCTCGACGACGCTCGGGTCCCGCGCCTGCGCCTCGTCCGGGTCCAGGCCGAACTCCTCCTGGGCGCGGCGCTGACGCAAGAGATCCCAGCACCGGTCGAGCTCGACCTTGAGCGCCTGCAGCCGCTCATGGCGCTCCGGGTCCGGACCCGCGCCCTCACCCTGGGCAAGAAGCTCGTGCTCCTCGGCGACGAGCTTCTCGATGCGGCCCTGGATGCTCGAATCGTCCATCTTTCTCCTCGCAATCGATCGGTGGCTCATCGTCTCATACCTAGTGCACTGGATGGCCCTTCAGAGAAGTCGCCCGTGCCGTCCGACCCCCCCGTTACGTTGCCTTCAGCATGATCGAGATCGAGGCGCGGCTGGATGAGCTGAAAGCCCTGGGGTTGAGTCGGCGCACCCGCCTCGTCAGCGGCCCTCAGGGTCCGCATGTCGTACTCGACGGTAAGCCCGTAGTCCTGTTGTGCTCCAACAACTATCTCGGCCTCGCCGACCACCCGCGGGTGCGCAACGCGGCGGCGGAGGCGGCGATGCGCTGGGGGGTCGGCGCGGGTTCCTCGCGACTGGTGTCGGGGACGATGACCATCCACCGGCGGCTCGAGGAGCGACTGGCGGCCTTCAAGTCACGGGAGACCGCCCTCCTCTTCGGCTCCGGATACCTGGCCAACGCCGGCGTCGTCGCGGCGCTGGCGCGGCCGGGAGATGTCGTGTTCTCGGATGAACTGAATCACGCTTCGATCATCGACGGCTGCCGGCTCTCACGCGCCGAGGTGTTCATCTATCACCACCGCGACGTCGATCATCTCGCCTGGGGTCTCGCCCAGTCGGAGCGTCGCGGCTCGCTCATCGTCACCGACAGCGTGTTCTCGATGGACGGGGATGTCGCACCCCTCGAGCAGATCGTCGAGCTCGCCGAGCGCCACCAGGTGCGGGTGATGGTGGACGAGGCGCACGCGACGGGCACGCTCGGGCCCGGTGGTCGGGGGGCGCTCGCCGAAGCCGGCCTCGAGGATCACGTCGATGTGATCGTGGGGACCCTCGGTAAGGCGCTCGGGTCATACGGGGCGTTTGTGGCATGCGATCGGGCGATGTCGAAGTACCTGGTCAACGCGGCCCGCACCTTCATCTTCTCCACCGCGCTCCCGCCGCCCGCCGCCGCCGGCGCCCTGGCCGCGCTCGAGATCCTCGAGGAGGAGCCACGCCGCGTGCAGAAGCTGGCGACCAACGCCGCCGCCCTTCGGGCCGAGCTCGAGCGAGAGGGATTCGACCTCCAGGGTTCGCGTACCCAGATCATGCCGCTCGTAGTCGGGGACGCCGAGCTGGCGATGCGCATCTGCGAGGCGGCGCTCGCGCGCGGCGTGTTCGCTCAGGCGATCCGGCCTCCGACGGTACCCGCCGGGACCTCGCGCCTGCGGTTGGCGGTGATGGCCTCGCACCGGGCCGTTGAGCTCGCCGGAGCGGCGCGCACGATCGCCCAGGTAGCGCGCGCCGCCGGATTCGAACCACGGACGGCGCCGAGGATCCGCGTCGCCGACACCGGCGAATTCACCGAGGTCTCAGAACGGAGCGCCCACGCGCGCGTCTGGGATGACTCGGATGCGGCGATGGCCGCGAGCTCGTTCGACGCGGAGTCCGGCGACGCCGCGCGTCTCTTCGACGCGGAGTCCGGCGACGCCACGCGTCGCTTCGACGCGCAGTGCGGGGACGTCACGCGCCCGTTCGATTACGAGGCACCTGCGCCAGTCGCGCGCGCGGCGTAGCCCGGCTCACCCACCTTCGCCTGGCAGTGCGCGGCCTCTTCGTCACCGGCACCGACACCGGCGTGGGTAAGACGGTGCTCGCCGCCTCGATCGTCGCCGCTCTACGGGCGGCGGGAGAGCCGGTCCTCCCGCTGAAGCCGGTACTCAGCGGTCTCGACGAGCCCTCCGATCCTCACTGGCCCCGGGACCACGAGCTGCTCGCGCGGGCCGGCGGCACCGAGCCCGACGCCGTCGCCATGATCCGCTACGGGCCGGCGGTCTCGCCCCATCTCGCGGCGGAGCTCGCGGGTCAGCCGATCGACCCGGCGGCGCTGCGAGACCGCATCCGGGCGGTCGCGAGCGGTCATGGCACCGTCGTCGTCGAAGGCGTGGGAGGACTCCTCGTCCCGCTCGCACCCGGCTATGACGTCCGCGAGCTCGCGCGCGACCTGGAGCTCCCGCTCGTCATCGCCGCTCGCACCGGCCTCGGCACGATCAACCACACCCTGCTCACGCTCGAGGCGGCCCGCAGCGCAGGCCTCGACGTCGCGGCCGTCGTCCTCACCCCCTGGCCCGAGGCGCCGAGCACCGTCGAGCGCTCCAATCGCGAAACCATCGCCCGCCTCGGAGGCGTGGCGGTGTCGACGCTGCCCCGGGTGCTCAACGCCGACCCGGAGCACCTGGCGGCGTCGGGGGCGACGCTGCCCATCACCGGCTGGCTGAGGTCGTGAGACCCGCGTCAGCGACCGGCCGCGCGGGCGGCCAGTCGCCGCAGCGTTTCGACATCGAGACGGCCGGGGGCACCCAGGGCATGGGGATCGCTGAGCACGCGCGCCGGGGCATCGGGCGCTCCGAAGCCGTCGAGCACGAGGTCGGCGGCCTCGAAGTCCTGCTCGCACGTGTAGTCGTTGACCACGATCACGCAGGCGAGGCCCGCCGCCTTGGCGGCCACGAGCCCGTTGCGCGAGTCCTCGATCGCCGGGGCGGCGGCGCAAGCCGCCCCCCCGAGCCCGAGGCGCTCTACGGCGAGCAGGTGGGCGCTGGGGTCGGGCTTGCGGTTCGGCGCCTCGTCGGCGGTGACGACGATCTCGAAGCGTCCGGGGCCGAACGACTTCTCGAGCAGAGGATGGACCCAGGCCCCGGTCCCGGTGGTCGCGACGGCGAGGCGCACGCCGGCCCCCTCGAGCTCTGAGAGGAGCTCGTGGATCCCCGGTCGCGGCTCGATCTCCCCTTGTCTGGCCATCTCGGCAAAGATCTCGGTCTTGCGCGGATGGAGGCGGCGAGCGAGCTCTGAGGCTTCGTCGTCCGGCATGCCGCGCCGATCGAAGTAGGCCTTGATCCGGCGGTCGCCCCCGGTGATCTCCAGGAGCTCCCCGTAGAGCTCGACATCCCAGCGGTCGGGGAGCCCGGCTTCCTCGAAGGCCCGATTGAAGGCGACGCGGTGGCCGTCGCGCTCGCTGTCGACGAGCGTGCCGTCGACGTCGAAGACGATCGCCTGGAGTTCGCCGTCGCCCGCCGGCGTCGCTGATCGCGCCATCGGCGCACAGTTTCTCATTTGCGCGAGGAGAGCAACTTTTTCCGACCGAACCCGTAGTTAGGTTTGACCGCATGAGAACTCCAGCCGACCTTGCCGCCGCCGACCGCGCCCACCTCTGGCATCCCTTCACCCAGCAGCAGGAGTGGGAGAGCGAGGAGCCGCCGATCGTCATCGACCACGCGGAGGGGACGACGCTCTACGACATCTATGGCAACGCCTACATCGACGGCGTCGCCTCGCTGTGGTGCAACGTCCACGGCCACCGTGAGCGTGCGATCGACGACGCGGTCAAGGCCCAGCTCGACCGTGTCGCGCACAGCACCATGCTCGGTCTCTCCCACGCACCCGGGATCGAGCTCGCCGAGCGTCTGCTCGCGATCGCCCCGCCCGGGCTGAGCCGCGTCTTCTACTCCGACAGCGGCTCCACCGCCGTCGAGGTGGCACTGAAGATGGTCTTCCAGTGGTGGGCGCAGCGCGGCGAGGCACAGCGGACCGGGTTCATCTGCCTCGAGAACGCCTACCACGGCGACACCGTCGGGGCGGTCTCGGTGGGCGGCGTGGAGCGCTTCCATTCGCTCTACCGCCCACTCCTGTTCGACACGTGGCAGGCGCGCGCGGGCGACGCCGGGCATCTCGAGGAGCTCCTCGAGGAGCACGGGCCGGGCGTGGCGGCGGTGATCGTCGAGCCGCTCGTCCAGGGCGCGGCGGGGATGCTCATGCAGCCGGAGGGCTACCTGACACGCGTCCGCGAGCTGTGCGACGCCCACGGCGTGCTCCTGATCTGCGACGAGGTCGCCACCGGGCTCGGGCGCACCGGCGCGATGTTCGCCTGCGACCACGAGGGCGTGACGCCCGACCTGATGTGCGTCGGCAAGGGCCTCACCGGCGGCTATCTCCCGCTCGCCGCAACCCTCACCACCGAGCGGATCTACGACGGTTTCCTCGGGGACTCCGAGGACTCGCGGACCTTCTTCCACGGTCACACGTACACCGGCAACCCGCTCGCCTGCGCCGCCGGGATCGCCACCCTCGAGCTCTTCGAGCGCAAGCGCACGCTCACCCGCCTACAGCCGAAGATCGAGCTCCTCACCCGGCTCCTCGCCCAGCGGATCTCCCCGCTCGCCGCCGTCGCCGAGGTTCGCCAACGCGGGTTCATGGTAGGAATCGAGCTCAACCCGTCGCCGGTCGGCGAGCGCATCGGGCATCAGGTGACTCTCGCGGCCCGCAGCGGCGGGGCGATCATCCGCCCGCTCGGCGACGTCGTCGTCCTCATGCCGCCGCTCGGGATCTCCGAGGGGGAGCTCCGCCGGCTGGTGACGATCACCGCCTCGGCGATATCCGAAGCGACCTCGAGCCGCCTCCGAGCCGCCGCGTAGGGCCTCGGGCCTCGCCGCCCGGTACGTCCCGCCGTCCGCGCTCGTCCAGAAACGCGCGCCTCGTATGCTCGGGCGGATGTCTGAACCACGACCCGCGATCTCCATGGGCGGCGTGGTCAAGCGCTACGGCGAGATCACCGCCGTCGACGACCTCGACCTCGTCGTCCCACCCGGCGTTTGCTTCGGCCTGCTCGGCCCCAACGGCGCGGGCAAGTCGACGACCATGCGCCTGCTCACCGCGCAGACCCTCGCCGACGAGGGCGAGATCGAGGTGCTTGGCTATCGGCTCCCGGGCGAGTCCAAGCAGGCCCGCATGGCGATGGGCGTGGTACCTCAGCTCGATAATCTCGACGTCGAGCTGACGTGCCGGCAGATCCTCACGGTGTTCGCGCGCCTGTATCGCGTCCCCCGCGCCGAGCGCCCAGCGTCGGTCGCGCGAGCGCTCGCCATCGCCAACCTCGAGGCGCGGGCGGACACGATCGTGCGCGAGCTCTCGGGCGGGATGCGCCGCCGCCTCCTTGTTGCCCGCGGCTTGATCCACGAGCCGCAGCTCGTCCTCCTCGACGAGCCCACGGTCGGGCTCGATCCTCAGGTGCGCCAAGAGCTGTGGTCCCTGATCGACGGGCTGCGCAGCCAGGGCGTCACGGCGCTCATGTCGACGCACTACATCGAGGAGGCGGAACGTCTCGCCGACACCGTCGCGGTGATGTCGTCGGGGCGGATCATCGCCCAGGGGACGCCGGCCGAGCTCATCCTCGCCCACGCCGGCCGCGAGGTGCTCGAGGTCTACGGTCCCCCCACACGCTTGATCGAGCTCGAGGCGCTCGCCGGCGAGCGCGGATGGCGCCACCGGCGCAGCGGTCCGGCGGTCGCGCTCCTCGGCGCCGAGGACTTCAATGGAGAGGGGCCGCAGGGCGTGCGTCGCCCGGCGAACCTCGAGGACGCCTTCGTCGCCCTGACCGGTCAGGAGATCGAGTGAGCACTCCCGCGGCGGGGCAAGTGCGCGGGCGCGCCATGCACCGCTTGGAACCCGCCGCCCTGGCTGGGGTGATGACGCGCGACGTCGTCCTCTTCCGCCGCTACTGGAAGGCGACCACCTTCTCCTCGATCGTCCAGCCGGTGATCTACCTGCTCGCCTTCGGCCTCGGCCTGGGCTCGATCGTGAAGCACTTCGGACACGTGAAGTACGTCGAATACGTGGGCACCGGCGTCGTCGCCACCGCCGTGCTCTTCTCCTCCGCCTTCCCCGGCATGTTCAACACCTTCATCCGCTGGCAGTTCCAGCGCACCTACGACGCGCTGCTCGCCGCGCCCGTCGATGTCGAGGAGCTCGTCACCGCCGAGATCCTGTGGATCTCCATCCGCGCGGGCGTCTACGGCTTGGCCCCGCTCCTCGTGGCCATGGCCTTCGGCCTTACGCCCGAGCCCGGGATGCTCCTCGTCCCCTTCATCGGCTTCGTCACCGGCTTCGGCTTCGCCGGCTTCGGCGTGGTGATCGCGGCGGTGGCCAAGACGATCGATAACTTCAATTACGTCACGAGCGCCGTGCTCACCCCGATGTTCCTCGTCGCGGGCACCTTCTTTCCCATCTCATCGCTGCCGCACGGGGTGCGAACGGTGGCGCAGTTCAACCCGCTCTACCACTGCGTCGCCCTCGTGCGCGACGTCTCGCTGGGAGCCTACGGCGACGTCGACTTCGTCCACATCGCCGTGCTCGTGGCCTTTGCCCTCCTCATGTGGCGCCTCGCCATCTGGCGTCTGGGCAAGCGTCTGATCGACTGACGGTGCACTAGACTGGGAAGGGCAGTGCCACCGCCGAGTGTCGTGCTCTCGCATTCTTCCTGTGGTCGTGCCCCCCTAGGGAGTGACGAGGAGTGCAGAACATGCCAAATCAGCCACAGGAACCGGGGCCCGGGCGGTCGACGTCGACGGCGGCGTTCAACGAGATCACCAAGGAAATCGCCCAGAAGAACGAGCGGGCGCACAAGGAAGCAAGGAAGCTGCGGGCCATCCGGGACGAGGAGCAGGCTCGCATGAAGCGCAAGCACGACCTTTAGGTCGCGCGCTCGCTGCCGGCGCCTAGCCGTCGTACGGCGCGAAATCTCGCTTGCGTGCCCCGCACACGGGGCAGAACCAAGTCTCGGGAATTTCGCTGAACGGAGTCCCCGGCGGGATGCCGCCGTCGGGATCGCCTTCTTCGGGGTCGTAGATGAATCCGCACGACTCGCAGATCCACTTCTCTGTCTCGGTCACGGCCATGAGTGTGAATTTATATCGCTGACGGCTCCGCGGTAGGGTCGCGGTCATGGAGGCTGACCGCCCCGCCACCGGAGAAGAGCTCAACCCAGGGCAGCCCACGGTGCCTCGACCGGCCGCCACGGTGATCCTTTTGCGGGGCGGCGAGGACTCGCTCGAGGTGCTGCTCGTGCAACGCAGCCCCGAGGCACGCTTCATGCCGGGCGCCTGGGTCTTCCCCGGCGGCGCCGTCGACGCGGGCGAGGGCGAGGGCGAGGGCGCTTTGCGCGCGGCCGCGGTGCGCGAGGTCGCCGAGGAAGCGGGGATCGCGCTCCCCTCGCCGCAGGCGCTCGTGCCCTTCTCGCGGTGGATCACGCCGGCCCAGGTGAAGACGCGCTTCGACACCTGGTTCTACCTGGCGCTCGCGCCGCCGAGCTCCGAGCCGACCGTCGACGGGCGGGAGATCGTCCAGTGGCGCTGGTACGAGCCGCAGGCCGCGCTCGCGGCGGCGCGCGCGGGCGAGATCCTCCTCGTCTTCCCCACGATCAAGCACCTCGAGCAGGTCTCGTCCTTCGCCACGGCGGACGCGCTGCTCGAGCACGCACGCGGCCGGGAGATACGCCCCGTCGAGCCGAGGGTGCTGATGTCGGGAGAGACGGCACGCATCGTCTTGCCCGGTGAGCCCGGATACGACTCGAGATGACGCCGTCCCGCTGATCCCGCGTTGACCTACCGGGACCTATTGCGTGCTCTGCGCCGTATACGGGAGGATGCGCCGTGATCGTGACGTACTCGTCTAGGCCGGTGGCGACCTCGGTCGAAGCCGTCGCCGCCTCTACCCCGCCGGCCCTCGTGCGGCGCGGACGGCGCGGGCACAGCGAGCAAGCGCTGATCCGCGGCGCGCAGGCCGGCTCCGAAGCCGACCTCGCGGCCTTGTTTCACCGGCACTGGCCGCGGGCGTACCGGGCCGCGTTCCTCATCGTCCACGATCATGCGGCCGCCGAGGACATCGCGCAGGAGGCCTTCCTCTCGGCGATCCGCCATCTCGACCGCTTCGATCGGCGGCGTAGGTTCGGCCCCTGGCTCGGCCGTATCGTGGTCAACCGCGCGATCGACTGGGCGCGGGCGCGGACGGCGCGGCGCGAGACGGCCGACGCCGGTCACGAGCCGTCGCTCGACGCGACGCACCAGACCGGGGAGTACTCCTCGGAAGTCCTTTCGGCGCTCGCGGCGCTCGCCCCCGATCATCGCGCCGTGGTGGTCCTGCGCTACGTGCTCGAGTTCACGCCGGGCGAGATCGGGCGAGCGCTCGACCTGCCCCGAGGCACGGTCAACTCGAGGCTCCGGCGCGGCCTCGACGCGCTCGAGGCCGAACTGCGCGAAGGCTCGGTGTCGTGAGCGCCCGGCGAGCATTGGGCCAGGTCCGCGCCCCCGACGAGGCCGGAGCGCAGGAACGCGCGTGGAGCGTCGTCGGCGCCGCGTACGCGGAGCGGACGGCGGTGCGCCGAGGCCCGCGACGAGCTCGGCTCATCCTCATCCCGGCGCTGGTGGTGCTCGTCGCCGGAGTGGCGCTCACCCCCGCCGGAGCAACCGTAGGGCGCTGGATCCGCCACGCGCTCGGAGAGCCCCACGCCGCTCGCGTTCTCTTCTCGTTGCCCGCGCCCGGCCGGGTACTCGTGTCCGGGGACGACGGGGCATGGATCGTCGGGGCCGACGGAGCGAAACGCCGGCTGGGCTCGTGGCCGCAGGCCAGCTTCTCGCCGGGCGGGCGCTTTGTCATCGTTGCCTCGGGGAGCACGCTCGCCGCCGTCGATCCGCAGGGGACCGTCCGCTGGACGCTGACGCGCCCGGCGGTGAGCGACGCCCGGTGGTGGGCACCGCTCGGGTACTGGGTCGCCTACCTCAGCAGATCGTCGCTGCGCGTGGTGTGGGGTAACGGCCGGCACGACCGGCTGCTCGCCGCCGATGTCGCCCGCGTTGCGCCCGCCTGGAGGCCAGGGTTCGCGTACCAGGTGGCGTACGTGACGGCATCGGGGAGGGTGATCGTCCGTGACGCGCAGACCGGCTCGGTGAGCTGGCGAGGACCGGCCGCCGCCAA
This sequence comes from Solirubrobacteraceae bacterium, assembly GCA_036510175.1. GTDB lineage: Bacteria > Actinomycetota > Thermoleophilia > Solirubrobacterales > Solirubrobacteraceae > Palsa-465. The sequence goes on from DATCEM010000465.1 coordinate 10,465, forward strand.
GCCCCTCGAGCTCGGCTGGTCGAGCGACGGCACCCGGCTGCTCGTCCTCTACCGTGACCGCGCGCTCGTCTTCGACGCCGCCGGCGACCGGGAGTCGACGATCGCCCTCGACGGCAGCGCCCCGGCCCGCGCGGGCGCCCTCTCCCCCGACGGTCGCGAGCTCGCGCTCGTGCGCGGCGGCGCCGGTGATGCCGTCCTCTACGACCTGAACACCCGGCGGCCGCCCCCGACCCTCCTGTTTCCGGGAGCGGGACTCGGCCAGCTCGCGTGGTCGCCGAACGGAAGGTGGCTCCTGCTCACCTGGCCTGCGGCTGACCAGTGGATCTTCCTGCGCACGACGCTCGGACGCGGCCGCCGGCTCCTCGCCGTGTCGCGGATCGCCGAGCAGTTCGCGCCGGGGCGGCGACCGCTGGGCTACCCGGGACTCGACGGTTGGTGCTGCACGAGCGATACGGCAGTCACGAGGTAGGCGCGACACGCTCCCCCCTACCCGGTGATCTCCCCCCCGTGCTGAGCGGCGGTTTCGTCCCGCGTGCCCCGCACCGTGACGAGCACGGCGAGCGTGAGGCCACACGCAGCCGCGACGATCGCCAGCGGGAGCCCGTCGCCGTCGGCCTTGGCCAGCGCGCCACCGCCACCTGAGCCGACGATCTGCCCGCCGGCCCAGGCGAGGTTGATCAGCGCCGCC
>DATCEM010000466.1:0-3083 GCA_036510175.1 Solirubrobacteraceae bacterium
CCCAGACCGGGGTGCTCCAATTGACCCTCGGGCACACCGCCACCGGGGCGCCCACCGACCTCTGCGGGACGGAGACCGATGTCGCGATCATCGGCACCGGGCCGATCGCCCCCGGGACCGCCCTGGGCTTGCGCAGCGAAGACAACAGGGCCGTCACGGCGAGAAATCCAAACGGCGCACTCGTGAGCCTCGCCGTGTCGCTCGGCGAGGCGAACAGCGTCTCGTCGGTCGGCAACGACCAGGTGCCGTTCTACCTGAGCGGGTTCCCGACGTGCACGGCCAACCTACGCTCGCAGCGCGTGCGTTGCGCTGGGCTCGTGCCCGGGACGAGATACGCCCTCACCCGCCGGCGTGGGCACGCGACGGTGCACGCCAAGGCCAATAGCCACGGCTCCACCACCGCCGTCGCCTTCCCGGGAGTGCGCGGACTGACCGGCGGCGACGTGGTGGCGTTGCGCAACAGCGCGCATCGGACCTTGACCGTCCTCCACGTCGCCCACCTCCAGGTCCACATCCTCGGCGCCCAGACGACCATCGCCTCGGGAACCTGCGAGGCCGGCAACTACTACGGTCCCGCCCCGGATTCACCGCCGACGAACGCCGCGATCGGCGCCCCGGGCATCGCCGGCCAGGGCAAGATCTGCCCGGCGGACGGAGACGCCAAGGGCCTGCCCGCGGCCCCGATCGAACAGACCGATGACCTGAGCGGCGGCGTGACCCTGACCGAGGTCCCGGAGCTCGAGTTCACCTCGCCGAGCGACGGCGCGACGCTTTACGGCCCGTTCGTCTCGCTCGCTGGGGCGGGGATTCCCACGCCGCGGCACGCTGTGGTCCCGAGCGGAGCGGCGGTGGCGGTCACGATCACCGCCGGCGCCCATGGCCGCGCGGTGTTCCACGCGGCGAACGTCAACACCGCCCGTGGCGTATCCGTCCCCGCGCTGGCGCCCGGTGCCTACCGCGCCCGATGGGTGCTCACCGACGCGGGCGGCGACACGCGCACGGTGCTGACGCGCTTCGTCGAGGAGGGCTGAGGCGGCGATCCGGCGGCGCGGGTGGGGGGCGTCCGCCGGCGGGTGGGGGCGTCCGCCTGAGCCAGCGGCAGCTGCGCTGGACCGGAGCGCCGGGTCCCTCGGAAGCGGAGCGAGGTACCGGCCGCGGCCGCCCCCCGAACTTCTGTCGATTAGTCCCTCATAGCGGGACCAGGAGACATCGGTTCGCGCCTTGCCCCCTGGGCCCACCACGAGCCGCGCCGAGCTAACCGGGCCTCAGGCGACCACGGGCCGGGTCAGCGCCTTGACGAACTCCTCGAGCTGGTCCGTGCGCCAGCATTCGAAGGCCGTGCAGTGCTGCTCGTAGGACGCCATCACCGAGTCCCCGTAGTTCCAGTACAGGCGCGGCTCGGGATTGAGCCAGAATGTGCGCCCGGCCTTGGCGGTGATGAGCGCGAACACGTCGTCGCGGGGAGGTCGGCCGTTGGTGCGAGCGTCGCCGAGGACGATGACCGTGGCGCGGGGATGGAGCTCGTCCTCGATCAGCGCCAGGAACTCGGTCCATACGCGCCCATAGTCGGTGTAGCCGGAGATGTCGGCGACGCCGGCGTCGCGCCCGATCGCCTCGCTCGCGGCACGGAAGTCACGCTCGCGCTCGAGGAGCTCGGTCACCTCGGAGATCCGTTCGATGAAGACGAACGAGCGCAGCTTACGGAAGGAGTCGTGCAGCGCGTGGAGGACGCTGAGGAAGAACGTGCTGGCGCTGGTCACGCTCGTCGAGACATCGCAGAGCACGAAGATCTCCGGGCGGCGGGGACGGATCGGGCGGTACTTGAGGTCGATGGGGACCCCACCCGTCTGCAGCGACGCGCGCATGGTCCGGCGCACGTCGATGTGGGCATGGCGCCTGCGGCCGCGCAGCTCGTGGCCCTGGGTCGCCAGCCGGCGCTTGAGCTGGGCGACAACCCGGTGGACCGAAGCGAGGTCCTGGACCGGTCCCGTCGGCAGGGCCCGGTCGAGATCGCTCAGGGGGCGCTTGGGCGGAAGCGACCGGGTGCGTTCGATGGCGTCGCGCTCGAGCTCGCGGCGCAGATGCGACTCGAAGCGCCGGATCTGCTCGCGGGGCAGCCCTTCCCTCCGGGGGTCATCGTCGGGCAGGTCGGGCTGGGGCTCGGCCCGCAGCCCCAGCGAGCGGCGAATGCGCTGAACGTCGACGCCGACGACGCCCGAGCCCTCGCCACGCCCGAAGGCGGCGATGGCCAGGCGCGCGAGGTCGCCCATGGCGCCGTCGGATCCGTCCCGGAGCGCGGCGGCGATCTGCCGGCGCAATGCCTCGAGGTCGATCTGGTCGCCGCCCTGGAGCGCGCCATGCTCGCTGATCTCGTTGCGGGTCGCCTCGGTCTCCGTGGCCCGGAAGAAGAAGCGCTCGAACACGAGCTCGAACACGCGCCGATCCTCCGGTGACTTGGCCAGGGTCGCCGCCAGGGCCTCCTTGAACGAGGTGCGCTCGGTCCACGAGACGTGGTCGAGCGCGGCGAAGGCGTCGAGCAGCTCGGAGGTCCCGAGAGCCATACCCTCGGACCTGAGGTCCTCGGCGAAGGCGAGCAGCCGGCCGTCGAAGCCGCCCGGACCGGGATCGGGGATCCCTCCGTAGAGGGCGCTATGCGGCGGGCCGGGTGGCATCCGGTGCCCGCGAGAGCTGCACTCCGACGCGCGCGGCGACGATATCGAGATCGGTGCGGTGCTTGACGATCACGCTCATCGTCTCCGCGAAGGTGGCCTCGTCGATATCGCGCGCGCCGAGGAGCAGGAGCGCGCGCGCCCAGTCGATCGACTCGGCGATCGACGGTGGCTTCTTGAGATCGAGCTCGCGGACCTGGTGGACCACCTCCACGAGCTTGCGCGCGAGCGCCTCGTCGAGCTCGGGCGAGTGCAGGCGGACAATCTCGAGCTCGTGCTCGAGGTCGGGGTAGTCGAGCCACAGGTACAGGCACCGCCGCTTGAGGGCCTCGGTGAGCTCGCGCGTGTTGTTCGAGGTGAGCAGGACGACGGGCTGGGTGCGCGCCTCGATCCGGCCGAGCTCGGGGATCGAGA
>DATCEM010000467.1:0-6236 GCA_036510175.1 Solirubrobacteraceae bacterium
CGGTACCGGGAGCCGGGCCGGTGATCACGCCGAGATCCACCAGGGTGAGGATCACCGACCGCGTCGGACTGCGAGCCCACCGCCACGGCTCGGGAACCCGCTCCCCCGGAGACGCGTCGGCGACCCATTCCACGAGCGCGCGATCCCTGGCCCTCATGGGCCACGGCCCAGTGCTCACGCCGGCCCGGCGGGGCATCGGGTGATCCATCGGCGAAGCATGACACAGGCCTTCGGAGAGGTGACAGCCGCGGCCACCGCCAGCTACGCTGCCTCACCTCTGCAAATGCGAGCCGCCGATCGTCTAGCGGGCCTTCCCGGCCGGGCCTGGCTGAGTGCACATGACCCTGGATACGGCGCGCTGCGCCGTGCGGCCCGGGCCGCCGTGGTCATGCCGGCGATGTTCGCCCTCGTGGACAAAGTCATCGCCAACCCGACGATGTCGTACTTCGTGGCGTTCGGGTCGTTCGCCATGCTCCTGCTCGTCGACTTCCCCGGTTCGATGGCCGACCGGCTGCGCGCCCAGGCGGCGCTTGGCGTCGCCTGCGCGGTCCTGATCGCTCTGGGCACGCTCGCCTCGGGGTCGACGGTGCTCGCCGCGCTGGCGATGACCGTCGTCGCCTTCGTCATCCTCTTCGCCGGTGTCGTGAGCTCGGTCCTCGCGGGCGCTACGACATCTCTACTCCTGGCGTTCATCCTGCCGGTGTCACTCCCCGGAACCGCGGCGGAGATCCCGGACCGCGTCGCCGGCTGGAGCTTGGCCGCCCTGGTGTCTCTCCTCGCCATCTCCGTGCTCTGGCCATCGCCGGCACGTAATCCCGTGCGCATGGCGGCCATCGCCGCGTGCCGGGCGCTCGCCGCGCGGCTCAGCGCCGAGGTCGCCTACGTCATGGGCGACGGTGGCGCCGTCGCTCAGGAAGCCCACCAGGCGGCCGTGGCGCGCGCCGACGAATCGGTGCAGCGGCTGCAGACTCTGTTCTTCGCCACGCCCTACCGGCCGACTGGGCTGGCCACCGACGCGCGCGCCGTGGTGCGCCTCGTGGATGAGCTGCGCTGGCTGGGGGTCGTCCTGCGCTCGGCGCCGCGCAGCCACCCGCGGCACCCCAACCGGCCGGTCTGCCGTGTCAAGAAGAGCGCCGCCGAGGTCCTCGAGCAGGCAGCCGACCTGCTCGAGGCGCCCCGGGGCACGGGTGAGGATCTGGGCACCGCGCTGGCGAAGATGCGCGAGGCGCTGGGCGCGCTCGAGCGCGCCACCACCTCCGAGGTGCCCGCCGATACGGCGTCGCCGGACCGCAGCGCGCATGCGCGCGGCGTCGTCTCCGCGCTCGACCCCAGCTTCCGCGCCCAGGAGCTGAGCTTCGTCGTCGGCCAGATCGCCGCCAATGCGAACTTCGCCGCTGCGGCCGAACGGCGAAGCTGGGTCGACCGAATCCTCGGTCGTCAGCCGGCCGGGTTCACCGGCGCGCTGGCATCGCTTCGTGAACGCGCCGGTTCACACACCAGATGGAGCTCCTCCTGGCTCCACAACAGCCTCAGGGGCGCCATCGCCCTCGGCCTCGCCGTGCTCGTCGCCGATCTCAGCGGGGTGCAGCACGGCTTCTGGGTCGTCTTCGGCACCCTGGCCGTGCTGCGCTCCAATGCCCTGAGCACCGGTCAGAACATTCTCCGGGCGATGGTGGGGACGACTGCCGGATTTATCGTCGGCGGCGTCCTCGTGTATCTCATCGGGACCAGCACGGCGGTGCTTTGGGTGCTCCTGCCGTTGGCGATCCTCTTCGCCGGGCTCGCGCCGGCGACGATCTCCTTCGCCGCTGGGCAGGCGGCCTTCACCGTGACCCTGCTCATCCTCTTCAACATCCTCATTCCCGCCGGCTGGAAGATCGGCTTGCTGCGGATCGAGGACGTCGCGATCGGCAGCGGGGTCAGCCTCGCCGTCGGACTGCTCTTCTGGCCTCGCGGCGCCGCAGCAGCGCTCGGCCGGTCCCTGTCCCAGGCGTATGTGGTCAGCGCTCGGTACCTGGCCGATGCCGTGGCCTACGGGGTCAGTTGCTGCGACGGTGCCGGCGCGCAGTCGCCGCCACCGAGAGAGCACGCCGCAGAGGCCGCCGCCTACCGCAGGCTCGACGACACGTTCCGCGGCTACCTCACCGAGCGAGGCTCGAAGCCGCTACCGCTCTCGGAGGTCACGAGCCTGGTCACGGGCGTCGCGGGCGTGCGACTCGCCGCCGATGCGGTGCTCGACCTGTGGGACGGCGATGGCGCGCGCGGCGGGAATCGCTCGGCGGCGCGGCGCGAGCTGCTGAGCGCGGCTGAGCTCATGACCGGCTGGTACGACCATTTCGCCGGCAGCCTGACCGGAGGGGAGGAGGTGCCCGACCCGTTGGCCGGCGACCAGGTCGCCGACGGCCGGCTGGTCGCAGCGGTGGCCGACGACCTGGGCGACTCCGATGGTCACGCCACCGCCACCGGAGTGAAGGTGATCTGGACCGGAGATCATCTCGACGCCGTGCGACGGCAGCAGGAGATGCTTGTCGACCCGGCTCGGCGTGTTGGCCGTGCTGGGCTCAGCCGCGGGCTGGGATCTGCTGCACCGACCACTTGTTGCCGTCGGGGTCGCTGAAGAACACGAAGGATCCCCAGGCGAAGTGCTGCACCTCGCTGACCTCGACGCCGCGGCCCGCAAGCTCGCCGCGCGCGCTCTCGATATCGGAGACCACGAGCTGGAGACCGGCCACGCTGCCGGGCGCGCCGTCGACGATCCCCTTCCCGAGGGCGATCGAGCACGCCGACCCCGGCGGGGTGAGCTGGACGAAGCGCATCTCCTCGTTGACTGTGTGGTCGTGGTCGGCGGTGAAGCCGGCCTGCTCCACGTAGAACGTCTTCGCGCGGTCCACGTCGGAGACGGGTATGGCTACCAGCTCGAGCTTCCAGTCCATTTGCTGCTCCTCTGAAGAGAGATGGGATAGGAGGTGGAGCCTATGAGGAATTGCGGTCTACATCGGTCCGCAATGCGCGGGGTTCCGAGCCCGCGCTCGGAACCCGGGCGAGCGCCCAAGCCGCGCCGGCGGCGGGGTCGCCTGTTAGCGTGTGGCGCGCGAATTTTGCCCTCCGTAGGCCTTCCTCCAAACGCGCCGGGACGCCACACGCGCCGTGGCGGAGCGCTCGCCCGGCCGCTTGTCCGGGGCGCTCTCCTGATCGCCGCTTTGACCCTCGCCGCGTGCGGAGCGAACGGCTCGGCCGGCGGCGGCTCCGTCGGAGCGATCACCAGGGCCCGCCCGCAGGTCATCGAGCCGATCGCGGGCGTGCAGCCGTCGACGACCGCGACTGGGAACCGCTACGGCGACCCGAACGCGCACGCCACGCCGCTGACTGTGGTCAGGCAGGAGCTGCGGCTGGAGATCGTCGCCGAGCGGGTAACCAACGCCCGGTACATCGACCCGCTTCAGTACGTCACGGTGTGGGAGCGCACCGACCAGGGCGTGGACGCGATCCTCCCCGTCGGAGCGCCGATCCTCGCGCCCTGCCCGGTCAAGATCCTCGCGGTCATCTCGGACTGGTACGCCGGCCAGCCGCTCGTGTACTTCGAGCTTCTGAACGGTCCCGACGCGGGCAAGGTGCAGTACGTGGCCGAGCAGATAACCGCCCTCGCGCGGCCCGGCACCATGCTCCAGCAGGGAGAGGCGATCGCCCACTTCGCCAAGTCCGGTACCGGTATCGAGTACGGCTGGTCGACCCCGAGCGGGATCACGCTCGCGGTGGCGACGACGGGCTACGAGGAGGGCGAGGTCACGCCGGCTGGGCGGTCGATGCGCAAGTGGCTGAACAGCCTCGGCGCGAACGCGGGCAACAGCTGATCGATCGCGTAACTGTTGCGTCCGAGCACTACTCGGCCGGCGCCTTGACGACCACCGCGTAGGACCCGGCCCCGAGGATGGACGTCGCGGGGACCTCGCGCTCGCCGATGACCAGCGTCTCCAGGACCCCGCTCGCGGGGTCGAACACGATGTCGCTCGCCTCCCCCAAGCTTTCCCCCATGTCGCTCAGTACGCGTTGACCGATCAGATCGAGCTTGCCGTCGGCGGCGGCGCTCTCGCGGTCGTCGCGCGGCGCGTAGAGCGCGTTCTCGTCGGCGACCATGACCGCGTCGGGTCCGAATCCGCTGACCTGATCCCAGTCGACGAGTACGGCCTTGCGACCCTTGCCCATGACCAGCGACGCCACCTTGTTCCGGCTCACGTCGGCAACTATGTGGGTCAGGGCGCCGAGCTCCTCGGCGCTCGCGCGGCTCACCAGCTTGCGCCCGACCGCGGCAGCGAAGCGCTCGCTCATTTCATTCCCAGCCGCGACCGGAACTCGTCCACCGCGGCGCCGAGCCCGACGAGGTCGGCCTCGACGAAGTCCTGCGTGGGATCGGGGACGACGAGCGCGCTGCCGGAGACGGCGAGCTGGGTGGGCAGCGGGATGTACCCGGTGCCTCCGGACTCGGTCTCGATCTCGTAGCCGACGACCTCGCCGGCGCTCCCGGCGAGCACGACGACGTCCTTGACCTTGCCGAGGCTCTTCCCCTGCTCGGTGAGAACCTCGTTGCCCAGCACATCGCGCTCGGAGGATGTGCCGACCTCGTCGGGCGCGTCCTGCGGCAGGGTCAGGCTGTCCTCGTTCTCGACCATCACCGCGTCGCGGCCGATCGCGTGGATCGTCTCGGCGGGGAGCACTTCGCGGCGCCGACCGGAGAGGAAGCCGCGCTTGTTGAGCGTGAGCCCGACGACGCGCCCGGCCTCCGGGTTGTAAATCAGGTCGCGGATCTCGGCGACGTCTTCGCCGCCGTGGATGGTGACCACGGGCAGGCCGCGGATGGCCGAGCCCGTGACGAGCAGTCTCATCGCTTTCTCCTCCGGGTGGCGATTACGCCGCCCGTCCTCCGGCGGCGCTGAAGAAACACGCCGAGCGCGAGAACGAGGACGACCACAACCAGGATCACGACCAGCCACGCTATGACACTCACCGTGAACCTCCGTTCTCCAGACATGATACCCGCGGCGCTCCGCGGCCATTCGTCCACCGCCGTTGTAAGGATGGCGGCATTAGGGAACCCTAACTCGTGGTAGCGTGCGCACCGAATGGTGCAGGAGTGGTGTAGGCCCCCATCGGGGGCAACCGGCCGGCGCTGCCTTCTGGGCGTGGCCGTCATCGTCCTCGGCTGCCTGCTCGCTGCGTGCGGCGGGGCGTCCTCCTCGAAGTCGATCACGCTTTACAACGGCCAGCACGAGCAGACGACCCTGAAGCTCGTCGCGCGCTTCGAGAAGGTCACCGGGATCAGCGTCAACGTGCGCAACGACGACGAGGACGTGCTCGCCTCCCAGATCGCCGCCGAGGGGTCGAACTCCCCCGCCGACGTGATCTACACCGAGAACTCCCCGGCGCTCGAGTACCTCCAGCAGAAGGGCATGCTCGCGCCCGTCGCGCCGTCGACCTTGGCGCTCACCCCGAGCCGCTACAGCTCGCCCCGTGGCGACTGGGTCGGCGTCTCGGCCCGGGTCAGCGTGCTCATCTATAACACGCAGCTCCTGGAGCCGAGCCAGCTTCCGACCTCGGTCATGCAGCTCGCCGAGCCCCAGTGGAAGGGAAAGCTCGCCTTTGCCGCGGGGGAGACGGACTTCCAGCCCATCGTCACCTCGGTCGCGCGCACCTACGGCGAGGCCGCGGCGCTGCGCTGGCTCGATGCGCTGAAGGCCAATGCCGGCACGCATATCTACCCCGACAACGAGACGATCACCGACGAGGTGAATCGGGGGCAGGCGGCGATAGGAGTCATCAACCAGTACTACTGGTACCGCGAGCGGGCTCAGGTGGGCGCGTCCAATATGCATTCGGCGATCGCCTACTTCGCTCCCCGCGATCCCGGTTACGTGATCGACGTCTCGGGCGCGGCGGTGCTGAAGTCGAGCACGCACAAGTCCGCGGCGCAGAAGCTGCTCGCCTTCCTCGTCGGCGCCCAGGGCCAGCAGATCATCGCCCACAGCGACAGCTTCGAGTACCCGATCGCCTCGGGAGTCAAGACCGCTCAGCCGGAGACCCCGTTCACCAGGCTGCGCCCCGATCCGATCGCCGTCGCGGCGCTCGGCGATGGCGCGACCGCGATTTCGCTGCTCCAGAAGGCTCAGCTGCTATGAGCGCCACGGTCGTCCGCGAAGGTGAGTCCGCGCCGCCGGTTGGCCCGCCCACCGGCGGCCCGCCGG
>DATCEM010000468.1:0-7836 GCA_036510175.1 Solirubrobacteraceae bacterium
GCGGTAGGTGGCGAGCCGCAGCCCGTCGAGCTCGATCGCGATGTTCGACACGGCGAAGGCGACCGCTTGGCGGTTGGAGATCGGCTCGCCGAAGGCGGTGCGCTCCTTGACATAGGGGATCACGTAGTCGAGGACGGCCTGGCCGGTCCCGACCGCGAGCGCGCTCCAGGCGATCCGGCCGAGCTGGATGCATTCGGCGTAGACCTCGGGGCGCGCGTCGGCGATGAGCGAGGCGGCGGGGAGCTCGACCTCTTCGAAGGTCAGCCTTCCCGTGGCCGCGGCGCGGACGCCCATCGCCGGCTCGGGCTCGACGGCGATACCACCGGCCGCGGACTCGACGATGAAGAGCGCCGGACCGCGTCCCTCGAGCATGGCGGCGACGATGAAGAGCTCGCCGTCGACGGCGCGGGGCACGAGTGACTTGACGCCGCTCAGCACATAGCCCCCGTTCGCGCGCCGCGCCTTGGTCTCGAGCCTGAAGGGATCGAACAGGGCGCGGGGCTCGAGCACGGCGAGCGACGCCGCGGGGATGCTCTCGCCGACGAACTCGGGCAGATAGGTCGCCTGCTGCTCCTCGTCGCCCCACAGGCTGAGCGCCGTGCTCACCGCGGCGGGCGCCAGGCACGCCACGGCCAGGCCCATGTCGCCCTGGGAGAGCGCCTCGCTCATGAGCACGGCGGTGACGGCCGAACGCTCGCTCACCGCGCCCCCGAGCTCCTCGGGCACGCCGATCATCGTCAGGCCGAGATCGTCGCTCTGGGTCAGGAGCTCCGCCGGGGCCGCACAGGCGCTGTCGGCGTCGAGCGCCGCCGGTCGCAGCCGCTGGAGGGCAAAGTCGCGGACCGACTCGCTGAGCATCTGCTGCTCGTCGGTCGGGGTGAGGTCGAACAGGCCGCTCGACCGCCTCGTCGGCTGGCGGGCCGGCTTCGCCAGCTTCTGCGCGGCGGCGAAGGTCCGCCCGGCGCTCGCGGCCGTGCGCATCGTCGTCTTGGACGCCCCGTAGAGAAAGCGCTCCGCCTGATCGCGCAGGCCGAGCCGGTCGACGACCGGTGAGCCGGCGAAGCGGTTCAACGCGCGCAGGCCGTAGGCCATGCTGCGCTCGGTCAGGTTCTGCTGCGGAGAGGGCATCGGCGGCTTCTAAATGTCGTTAGATGGTGTGACGTCGTTTGATGTCATGCTGAACGGCCGCGTATTTTTAGCATGGAACCGTGGAGCCGGTATCCACGGCAGGGCGAGTCTCTCTTATGAAGTCCTTATGTGCGGCGCGTCATGCTGGTCTCATGCGCGTCTTGATCGCGGAGGACGAACGGCGACTGGCCGACGCGATCGCGCGCGGGCTGCGCCGGGAGGGAATGGCGGTCGATGTCGCGCCCGACGGGACCGAGGCGTTGACCAAGGCGCGCGTCGTCCGCTACGACGTGCTCGTCCTCGATCGGGATCTCCCGGGGGTTCACGGCGACACCGTGTGCCGGACCATCCGCGGCGAGCGCCCGGAGACCGGCATCCTCATGCTCACCGCCGCGGCGGCGCTCGAGGACCTGATCGAGGGCCTCTCGCTCGGCGCCGACGACTATCTCCCCAAGCCCTTCCGCTTTGCCGAGCTCGTGGCCCGCATCCACGCCCTCGCCCGCCGTGCCGGTCCCAGCCGCCCGCCCGTCCTCCAGCACTCCGACATCGAGCTCGATCCCGCCCGCCGCGCGGTCACGCGACAGGGCCAGCCGGTGGAGCTCGCGCGCAAGGAGTTCGCCGTGCTCGAGGCGCTGATGGCCGCCGACGGCGCCACGGTATCCGCCGAAGAGCTGCTCGAGCGCGTATGGGACGAGCACATCGACCCGTTCACCAACGTCGTGCGCATGACCATCATGACGCTCCGGCGCAAGCTCGGCGAGCCCGCCGTGCTCGAGACGGTGATCGGCGTCGGCTACCGCATGGCCTGATGCGCGTGGCGGCCCATCCCATGGCGCTCCTGCGGCGGCTGCGGGCGACGCGACCCACGAGGACCGTGCGCTTTCGCCTCACGGCGACCTACGGCGTCGTCTTCCTGCTCACCGGCGCCGTGCTTCTGACCATCGGCTACGCGCTCGTCCGTCACAACATCAATGGCCCGGAGAACTTCGCCAAGGATTACCGCCACCTGGTGCCCGGCCCCCCCCAGCCGTTCCACGGGCTGTTCGCGCCGAGCTCGACGTTGCGCTCGCTCTTCCGGGCCGAGCACCAGCAATTCGTCAGCGATGCCCTGCACCGCCTGGTGCTCGAGTACGTGCTCGCGCTCGCGGCGATGACCATCATCTCCGTCGGTGCCGGCTGGCTGCTCGCGGGACGGGCGCTGCGGCCGCTTCGCGATATCACGGCAACTGCCCGTCGCGTCTCCGGACATAATCTCGGCGAGCGCATCGACCTCGAAGGCCCGGACGACGAGCTCATGGAGCTGGCGGACACCTTCGACGGGATGCTCGCCCGGCTCGACTCAGCCTTCGCCAGCCAGCGCCACTTCGTCGCCAACGCGTCACACGAGCTCAGAACCCCGCTGGCGATCATGCGCACCGAGGTCGACGTGGCGCTGGCTGACCCGGAGGCGGGGACGGCCGATCTGCGGGGCATGGGAGAGGCCGTGCGCGAGACCATCGATCGCTGCGAGCGCCTGATCGAGGGGCTCCTGACCCTGGCGCGCAGCGAGGCCGCGGTGGCACGGGGCGAGCCGGCCGATCTCGCCGCCCTCGCCGGCGACTGCCTGACCGATCTTCGCGCCCGCGCCGAGGACGCGAGCGTCGAAGTGCGTGCCCAGCTCGAGCCGGCGCAGGCGCGCGGCGACGCCCGTCTGCTCGAGCGGCTGATCGCCAACCTGATCGACAACGGGATCCGCTACAACCGACCGGGCGGCTTCCTCGCCGTAACCACGCGCACGGAAGACGGACGGGCGCTCGTGCACGTCCGCAACAGCGGCGAGCGCATCGACCCCGAGGCTGCGGCCACGCTCACCGAGCCCTTCCGCCGGCTCGGACGCGGAGGCGGCGGGAACGGGCTCGGCCTCTCGATCGTCGCCTCGGTGGTCGCCGCGCATGGAGGCCGACTCCGAGTGGACGCCCCCGAGACCGGTGGGCTCGAGGTCAGGGCCGAGCTTCCCGCCGTACCTTCTGTTAGGAACATGAGTGTTGTGCAGGCGAAGGTAAATGTTCCCTCAGCGCTTACGCCAAGCTGACGTCACCCTCGCTACAACCGTCGCGACCAGAACCTTGCCAATAGGAGTACCCAACTGATGCAGTCCGCTTCCGCACCGATGTTTACGCGCGCCCGCCGCGCGTTCTTTGCCTGCACGCTGGCCGGCTCGATCGTGCTAGGGCTATCCGCCTGCGGGTCATCCGGTAGCGCAGCAAGCTCCGGCGGCACGAGCACGACGTCTTCGAGCTCGCGGGCTGCGGCACAACTCAAGTTTGTCCAATGCATGCGCAATCACGGCGTAAACTTGCCTGACCCGTCATCGAACGGCGGCGGCTTCGGTGGCGGCGGCGGCGGCGGTGCCGGTGCCGGTGGCGGTGGCACCAGCACCACCGGCGGTGGGCCTGGCGGCTACCGCCAGCTGCTTTCGACGCCTACCGGGCAGGCCGCGAACAAGGCCTGCGCGTCGCTGCGCAGCAAGTCCTTCGGCGGCGCGAACATCAGCCCGGCTCAGCGCCAGCAGTTCCAGCAAGCGGCGGTGAAGTTCGCCGAGTGCATGCGGGCGCACAACATCAACATCCCCGATCCCTCGAGCAGCAGCGGGGGCGGGTTCGGCATCTTCCGCGACCTACGCGGCTCGAGCGAGACCAACAGCCCAGCGTTCAAGACGGCGATGACCGCGTGCTCCAGCGACCTACCGGGCCGCCGCGGCCGCGGCGGAAGCAGCACCACCAGCGTCGGCGGCCCGGGCGCCTAGCCCTGTAACCGTGCTGCAACCCACGATGCCGTACCACTCCTGAAACAGTGACCGTGCAAACCCTCACTCAGCGGCTCGCCGGCGGCGGCGGGCCCCGACGGCAGATCGCCGCCGCGGCCGGCGCGATCATCGTGGTGGCGATCGTCATCGGGATCGTCGTCGGCGCCGGAGCGCCCGCCTCGAGCAAGGGCCAGAGTTCCGGCAGCACCGCCTCGGGCGCCACCACGGTCCAGCGCCGCGACCTCGTCGAGACCGACACCGAGTCGGGCACGCTCGGTTACGCGAACGCACAGACGGTGTTCAACCGTCTCAGCGGCACGATCACCTATCTGCCCAACGTGGGACACGTGGTCAAGCCGGGCGGGACGCTCTACCAGGTGGACGGCTACCCGGTGATCCTCTTCAACGGCTCCTATCCCGCCTATCGCGACCTGACCTCGGGCGACACCGACGGACCCGACATCGAGGAGCTCAACGCCGACCTCAAGGCGAGGGGCTTCGACTCCGGGGACGCGATCACCGTCGACGACGTCTGGCAGGCCGCGACCACGGATGCCGTGGAGCGCTTCCAGGAGTCGATCGGGCAGACCGAGACGGGCACCATCTCGCTCGGCCAGATCGTCTTCCTCCCCGGGCCGCAGCTCGTCAATGCCGTCGACACCACCATCGGATCGACTGGCGGAAGCGCGGGCGCTGGGACGTCCACCACCGGATCGGGCAGCGACTCCTCGGGCGACTCTTCGGGAGCGTCCGACAGCACGGATCCGACCTCGACGGCGACCCCGGCCAGCTATAAGGACACCGGCCAGCCCCACGCCGAGTTCGTCGATCTGACGACCTCGAGCGCCGCGGCACCGCAGAGCACACCCGCGAGCACCAGCGCGGCCACACCGCCGGCGTGCCCAGGCGGTACGGCGACGACGACGACGCCGACCACGCCATGTCCAGCCACGACGACGCCTACCACCCCGACGACGCCGACGACGACCCCGGCCCCGACGACCACCACCCCGTCTCCGACATCTCCGATGTCCGGCACGCCCTCGAGCAGCGCTCTGGGGGCCATCGTCAAGCTCCTCCAGGCTCAAAACAAGCTGCTCCTGGCCGAGCTGAAGTCGGCCAAGGCCGGGACCGGGACCGGGACCGGGAAGGGCGCCACCGGTGCCACCGGGTCGGGTGGTGGCGGCGGCGGCGGCGGTGGTGGTGGCTCGGCCTCGGCGGGCAGCGCGTCGTCCGGCAGTGGTAGCGCTTCGTCTTCTTCGGGTGCGGGCAGCTCGTCGGCCGGTGCCAGCGCCAGCGCAATTCTCAGCACGACCTCCACGAGCCTCGTCGTCACCGTCGACCTCGACGCGACTAAGCAGAGCGAGGCGAAGCTGCACGAGCCGGTGACGGTGGAGCTTCCGGACGGCAGCACCGTTAACGGCAAGATCACCGCCGTCAGTCAGGTCGCCACGTCGACGAGCAGCGGCTCGAGCAGTTCGTCCCCGTCTGCGAGCGCGCCGTCAGCGACGATCCCGGTCACGGTCTCGCTGGAGAAGCACACGGACACCTCGGGTCTCGATCAGGCTGCGGTCAGCGTCAACTTCGAGGAGCAGGTGGCGAACAATGTGCTCTCGGTCCCGGTCACCGCGCTGCTCGCGACGCAGGGTGGCGGCTACGCCGTGCAGGAGGCAGCCGCCCCGCACAAGCTGGTCCCGGTCACCCCCGGCCTGTTCGCCGCCGGTTACGTGCAGATCTCCGGTCCTGACGTTCAGGACGGCATGCAGGTGACCGACTCGCAGGGATGACCCCGGAGCCGGATACCGCCAACGGTGTCGCACTCGAGCTGCGCGACGTGGGAAAGGAATATCCGGGCGGAGTGCATGCGCTACGACGCGTCAGCGTGGATATCCGGACCGGTGACCAGGTCGCCGTCGTGGGCCCGTCAGGCTCGGGAAAGACCACGATGCTGACCATCCTCGGCACCCTTGAGCGGCCGACGAGCGGGTACGTCCAGGTCGCCGGGCGCGATGTCGTGAAGGCGTCCGACAGCGACCTCGCGGGCCTGCGCGCGTTCGAGATCGGATTTGTGTTCCAGGGCTTCCACCTGCAGGACTCGATGACGGCGCTCGACAACGTCGCGAACGGGATGCTGTACACGGGCGCGCCGCTGCGTGAGCGCCGTGACGCGGCTAAGGTGGCACTCGATCGGGTTGGGCTCGGGCACCGGGTCACCCACCGTCCGCAGCAGCTCTCGGGCGGGGAGAAGCAACGCGTGGCCATCGCCCGGGCGATCGCCAAGAACCCGACGATCATCCTTGCCGACGAGCCGACAGGGAACCTCGACTCCAAGTCCGGGCAGTCCGTGCTCGAGCTCCTGCACCAGCTCGCCTCCGAGGGCGCGACGCTAGCGCTGATCACTCACGACGATCACATCGCCGAGACGTTCCCCCGGCGCATCCAGATGCGTGACGGTGAGATCGTAGGAGACGAGCGGCAGTGAGCGTCGCCGCGCTCAGGCGGCCCGGCGGGGTACCACGCCCGCGCCGGGGCGGTCGTGACACCGCGCGACTGCCGCCCCACGAGCTCCTGGGCGTGGCTCTGCAGGGCCTCAGGACGCGGAAGCTGCGGGCTGCGCTGTCCGCGCTGGGGATCGCGATCGGGATTGGTGCCATGGTCGCCGTGGTCGGCGTCTCGGCGTCCAGCCAGGCCAACCTGCTGGCGACGATCGACAGCCTCGGCACGAACCTGCTCACGGTGACTCCAGGGACCACCTTCTTCGGCGCCAATGAGGTGCTCCCGAATACGGCCGTGCCCATGATCAGGGCCATGCATAACGTCCAAAAGGTATCCGCGGTTTACTCGGTGCCTAACGCGAACGTGTTCAGGACGCCCTTCGTCCCCTCTGAGGAGACGGGCGGTATCGGCGTCGACGCGACCGACCCGGGGCTCGTCAAGGCGATGAACAGCAGTGTCGCCTCGGGCCACTTCTTCAACGCCGCCTCGGAGAACGAACCTACGGTGGTGCTCGGTGCGGCGGCGGCCCAGGATCTCCAGATCACGAAAGCCACCGGTCATGTCCAGCTGTTCGTGGGGGGAACCTGGTTCACCGTGATCGGCATCCTCAAGTCGATGACGCTCGACACCACGCTGGATGACAACGTGTTCATCGGTCTGCCCGTGGCCGAGCGCCTGTTCCAGGTCCAGAACAGCCCATCCGAGATCTACGTGCGCGCCAACGTCAATCACGTCAGCTCCGTGAGTAACCTGCTCGCGGCCACCGCCGACCCCCAGAACGCTGATGGCGTCGATGTGAGCCAGCCTTCCAACGTGCTCGAGGCGCGGGCGGCGGCGAAGGGCCAGTTCACCACGCTGCTGCTCGGCCTCGGGGCGGTGGCGCTCCTAGTCGGGGCGATCGGGATCGCCAACATCATGGTCATATCGGTGCTCGAACGGCGTGGCGAGATCGGATTACGCCGCGCACTCGGCGCAACCCGCCGCCACATCAGCATGCAGTTCCTCGCCGAGTCCGCGCTCCTCGCCGTGCTCGGCGGGATCGCCGGTCTGGTGTTCGGCGCGATCGCGACCTGGGTCTACTCGATCGGCCAGAACGAACCCTGGGTCGTGCCCGTCTATGCGCTGATCGCCGCGCCGGCGGCGGGGTTCGTCATCGGCGCCCTGGCTGGGCTGTATCCGGCGGCCAAGGCGGCACGGCTGAGCCCGACGGAAGCCCTGCGGTCCACGTGACAACCGCGGGCTCTGATTGCGGTGGTGGGTCTTGCGGTTGGGTGCCCGCGGTTGTCATTGCATCCGCCGCCGCTGTGCTGCCGGTCCGTGCTCCTGGGATCGGATGCGGGTGGTGGTCAACCGCGGGCTCTGATTGCGGTGGTGGGTCTTGCGGTTGGGTGCCCGCGGTTGTCATTGCATCCGCCGCCGCTGTGCTG
>DATCEM010000469.1:0-2089 GCA_036510175.1 Solirubrobacteraceae bacterium
CGCTCGCGCGCCCGGGTCATCGCCACGTAGTACAGGCGACGCTCCTCGAGCTCCTCCGCCGCATCGCGCTCCGCCCCGACGGTGTCGTAGCCGAGTACCGGCATGAGCCTGCCGCGGCCGGCCCGCGCGACCTTCAGGCCGATTCGTCCGTCACGACCGACCCGGAGCACGTCGCCGCCGCTGCTCCGGGGCGTGCGGCCGAGGTCGGCGACGCAGACGATGTCGAACTCGAGCCCCTTGGCTCTGTGGATGGTCATCAGCCGCACCGCGTCGAGCGCCTCACCCTCGACCGGCGCCTCGCTCTCGCGCGACTCGGACAGCTGCCCGCTCTTCAGGCCACGTACGAGGTCGAGGAAGCCGCGGAGATCTCGCCCGTGACGCGACTCGTGCTCGCGGCCCAGGCGCATGAGCTTGCGTACGTTGGCCAGCCGGCGCTCGCCGCCGGGCATGGCGAGAATGCTCAGGTCGTAGCCGGTGACCTCGAGCGCGCGCTCGATCAGGTCCTCGATGCTCGCGCGGGCGATGCGCTCGCGCTCGGCCGCGAACCACCCGGCGAACCCCTCGAGCCGCCGGCGATCCTCCGGGTCGAGGTCCTCGGGCAGGGCTCCCGGATCGCGCAGGACCCGCCACGGATCGCGGCCCGACTCGCGCGCCGCGGCGGCGAGGGCGACGAGGGCGTCCGGCGAGGCCGCGACGAGGGGCGAGATGAGCACCGTGTAGAGCGCCTCCCCGTCATGGGGATTGGCGAGCGCCCGCAGGTACGCGACGAGATCGAGGACCTGGGGGTGCGACCAGTAGCCGCGACCACCGATCACGTAGGTCGGCACCCCCCGGTCCTCGAGCGCGCGCTCGTAGGCGCGCAGATCGGTGGTGGCTCGAGCGAGGAGGACGATGTCGCGCGGCGCCGCGCCACCGGACACGAGCTCGCGCACGCGGCCGGCGAGCGCGCGCGCCTCGGCCACGCGCCACGCGGCGGAGAGCTCGCCCGCGTTCGGACCCCAATCGGCGTCCTTGTCGACGACGATGAGCTCGACCAACGGGTCAGGACTCGGCGCGGCGTCGGTCCTGCCCGCTCGCAGCGGCGTGAAGCGCTCCCCGAAGGTCGGCGCGTAGGCCATGTTCAGTCCGTCGAGGAGCTCGGGGCGCGAGCGGAAGTTGGCCGACAGGGTCGCGAGCGCGCCCGCCGCACCGAGGCGTTCCCGGCGGCTTTCGAAGAGCTCGACGTCGGCGTGACGAAAGCCGTAGATCGACTGGAAGGCATCTCCCACCGTGAACAGGTTTCCCTCGGCGATCGACTCGATGAGCTCGAGCTGGACGGGGTTGGTGTCCTGGAGCTCGTCGACCATGATCTGGGCGAAGCGCTCCGCGTAGCGGCCGCGGAGCTCGCGATGCTTCGCGAACAGGTCGCGGGTCAGGAGCTCGAGATCCTCGAAGTCGAGCGCCGAGCGCTCGCGCTTGAGCTCGGCGTAGCGCGCGCCGTATGCGCGCAGCAGACGGTCGAGGAGGTGGTGGGCGCGGGCGCCCTCGCGCTGCGCGCACGCCGCGCGGAACGCTTGGAGCGCGTCGCGGTAGCGGGCGCATGCCTCGCCCGAGAGCGCGGCGGCGCTGCCGTTACGCAGCCGGGCGGCGTCGATGTCGGCGAGCCACGGATCTTCGGCGGCCACCAGCGCCGCGCAGCGCTCGAGGCGTCCGTGCGCGTCGGCCACCGCCCCGGCGTCGGGGAGCGCCGCGAGCTCGGCCACCGCCTCGGCGTGGGCGCCCGCGAGCGCGCTGCGGGCCTGGGCCAGCTCACCCGCCGCCACCGGGGCCACGGGCGGCAGCGCCGGAGCGAGCTGGCCGCGCGAGCGAAGCTCACCGTGGACGGCCACGATCGCTCGGCGCAGCCGGGCCACCCGGTAGCCGGCGATGAGGTCGACGGCGCCGGGGTCGGAGACCACAATCTCGAGCGCATGCTCGAACGCCGTCTCGGTGAGCCGGCCCGCCTCGGTCTCATCGAGCACGACGAAGGCCGGATCGATACCCGCGGCGAGCGCGCTCGCCCTGAGCACGCGGGCGCAGAAGGCGTGGATGGTCGAGATCCATGCGCCCT
>DATCEM010000470.1:0-2055 GCA_036510175.1 Solirubrobacteraceae bacterium
CCATCAGAACGTTCCCCGCAGCAGGAGCCCGGCGTTGCCCGGGCCGGCGGAGGGCCCGACCCCGAGCGATCCCGTCGAGGTCGTCCCACCCGTCACGTCGACTCGAGGCGCCGTGAGCCACAGCACGGCGCCCGCGGCGACCGCGGCGCCGCCGGCAATGAGCGCGATCGTGGCGACGGTGGCCGAGCTCGAAGCGCTGTCGTGATCGCTCACCGCCTGAGCGTGCTGCGGGCAATCGCCAGGGCTCGAGCACTCGGTCTTCGAGTGGCTCCAGCTCGACTGCGCCATGAACCCGAACAAGGCCCCCATCCCCACTCCCGCAACTCCGATGCCGCTGGCCACCAACGCGTACGTCTTCTGGCTACTCCAGCGGCTCGTTCCGGTGTCGGCCCCGGGTGTCGACCCCGCGAGAGGTGTCGTCGTGACCGCCCGAGCCGGCACGTCGGTCGTCGGACCCGGGCCCGGCAGTGCGCCGATGACGATGGGCTCGCGGCGGTCCTTGTCGCCTTCCCGCAGGATGAGCTTCTTCTCGATGGGTGGCTGTCCCGTGACCGCGAACACGAACGTGTGCTCGCCCGGGTCCGCGGCGATCGCGGTGCCCTGCTGCCCCTCGACCGGCCGGCCGTCCATCGTCACCTTGACCGCGACGTCGACACCCGAAGGGTCCTTCACGGCGAAGACGATGCTCGGCAGAACGGCGTTGACCTGCTCGACCCGATGCTTGCACGCATCGCGCAGCAGCGCGGGACACGCGTCGGTTGCGCACTTGAGCGCCTGCGTGCGCGCGTCGAGGAGCCGGTGCTCGGTGCGCCTCTGGATGGAGGTTTCGTTGGCCGAGATGCAGGCCGAGAGCGCCGCGTCGTCCGCTCGTGCGCCGGGCGACCAGGCCACGGCGGCGAGGGCTGTGAGAGCGGCGAAGGAGGAGAGGCGCGGCGCCATGGGCCTACTTGCAGACCTGCCTGAAGTGGGTGTTGCCCTCGCTGTCGAGGAAGGGCACCGCCGAGCATACGGGCTTCGCCGCCGGCGGGGCCTTCGTCGGCGTCGGAGCGACCGCTGGCCGCAGCGCCGGCCGGACCGCCGCGGGCGGCGACTCCGTAGAAGCCACGGCCGGTAGGGGCGCGGGCGGTGGGGAAGCCAGCGGCGGGGGTGGGGATGCACTCGCCGGTGCGGGTTCGGACGTCGGCAAAGACGTGGACGCCGCCATGGATGGCGACGGGGGCTCCGGCACCGAGCCTGCCGGAGCGCTGGAGCGCTTCAACAGGACCACACCGCCTGCGAGCGCGAGGCCGGTCACCAACACCGCCAGCGAGACGCCCAGCAGCGCCTTCTTGCGCCCCGAGCCGGGCGCCGTCTGCCCCCAGGACGCCATCGTGACCACGGCGGTGGGGCCATTCGTCGTCCCGTTGGGGGGCGGCGGCGCGCCGCTGACCGGGGGCACCGCCATCGGCCCGCTGGAGCCGAGGGAGGCATTCTGGATGACGCGCGTGATGCGGTCGACCGAGGACGCGGCCCTCCGCGGCGCGAGCGGCGCCAGCGCCTGCGCGAGCTCCGCCACGTTGGAGTAGCGCTTCGCCCGGTCCTTCTGCAAGCATCGCCCGACGATCTGGTCGAGCACCGGCGGCGCATCGGGCCGGAGGGCACGGAGCGGCGGCACCGGCGTGTTCACGATGTTGAGGACTAGCTCCGGGAGCATCTCGCCCGCGAACGGCACGCGCCCCGTGACGAGCTGGTAGAGGATGACGCCGAGCGCCCAGATGTCCGCGCGCGCGTCGACGTTCTTGGTCGACTGCATCTGCTCGGGCGACATGTAGAAGGGGGAGCCCATGAGGGCCTGCGTGCGCGTCATGGCCATGTCCGAGCCCGACGCGGACAGACCCGTGAGCTTGGAGATCCCGAAGTCGAGCACCTTGACCGCGTGCAGGCCGTCGGACCGCACGACGCAGAAGAGGTTCGCCGGCTTCAGATCACGATGGACGATCCCGATCGCATGGGCCTCGGCGATCGCCTCGCACGCCTGCAGGACGAACTCGACCGCCTGCTCGACGGGCAGCGCCC
>DATCEM010000471.1:0-4411 GCA_036510175.1 Solirubrobacteraceae bacterium
CTGGGGATCCTCGTTCGGCGGCGGCCACGTGATCGAGGTGGCGGCCCGAGACGGCGGCGTCGCCGCCGTGGTCAGCCAGTGCCCATTCACCGACGGGCCCGCGTCGGTCATGGTCGCTAATCGGCGAAGCATTCTGAGATCCCTGGGGCCCGCGGTGCGCGACGTTATTACTCGCCTCACCGGCGCGGCCCCGGTGCTCGTCCCGCTCATCGGTCCGCCGGGGTCGACGGCGCTGCTGGCCACTCCCGATGCCGAGCCGGGGTATCGGTCGCTGATCCCGCCCACCATCGACTTCGTCAACGGCATCGCCGGCCGTTTCCTGTTCCGCGTCGGCCTCTACCGCCCCGGGCGTGCCGCGGCGCGGGTCCGCTGCCCGATCCTCTTCTGCGTCTGCGACGGCGACACCATGGCGCCGGCATCGGCGGCGCTGCGCTACGCCCGGCGGGCGCCACGAGCCGAGGTCAAGCGCTACCCGATCGGGCACTTCGACATCTACTCAGGCGAAGCCTTCGAGCTGGCCGTCGCCGACCAGACCGAGTTCCTCGTGCGCCAGCTGCTCAGCGGCGCCGGGAGTGCCTACACCCCATAGACACCGGCGAGCTTGCCCCGCAGGTAGGCCATGAACGGGGCGACGGCGATCGGGGCGCCCGTGACCCGCTCGAGAACCTCGCCGGCGCCCCACTTCGAGCCGTGCCGATGGACATGCTCGCGCAGCCATTCGCGCAGCGCGATCAGCTCGCCGGTGGAGACCTGAGCGTCGAGATCGGGCAGGTCGACGCGCACGCGATCCCACAGTTGACCGGCCACCAGGTTCCCCAGGGCATAGGTGGGGAAGTAGCCGATCAGGCCCGCCGCCCAGTGGACGTCCTGGAGCACCCCACGGGCATCATCGGGGACCTCGAGGCCGAAGTAAGAAAGGAAGCGCTCGTTCCACACCTCGGGGAGGTCCTCGACGGCGATCCGCCCGTCGATCATGTCCTGCTCGAGCTCGAAGCGCAGGATGATGTGCAGGCCGTAGGTCGCCTCGTCGGCCTCGACGCGGATGAACGTGGGGTGCACGCGGTTGACGGCGCGGTAGAAGGCCTCGGGCTCGAGCCCCGACAGCGACCCCCCGAAGAGCTCCGAGATCCGCGGCGCGAGGTAGTCCGCGAACGGTCGGCCGCGGCCGACCATGTTCTCCCACATCCGGCTCTGCGACTCGTGCAAGCCGAGCGCCTCCCCCGATCCAAGCGGGGTGCGCCGCAGGGTCGGGTCGATCCCCGCTTCGTAGAGCCCGTGGCCGCACTCGTGCATCGCGCTGTAGAGCCCCATCGGGAGGAACGTCTCATCCCAGCGCGTGGTGATGCGCACATCGCTCGAGCCCAGGCTCGTGGCGAACGGGTGCACGGTGTCATCGAGACGCCAGGACGCGGGATCAAAGCCCATCCGGGTAACGACGTCGAGCACCAACCGGCGCTGGTCCCCGAGCGGGAAGGTCCCGTGCAGGCACGAGTCATCGACGGCGTCCTGGCGCTCGGACACCGCCGCGATCAGCGGTACGAGTTCCGCCTTGAGCTCGGCGAACAGGGCTGTGACCTCGGCACTGCGCATCCCCGGCTCGAAGTCGTCGAGGAGCACGTCGTAGGGGGAGTCGTAGCCCTCGAAGCACTCGATGTAGCGGCGCTTGAGCTCGAGGCCCTTGCGCAGATGGGGAAGGAAGGTGGCGAAGTCCGAGTGGGCGCGAGCACCAACCCAGGCCTCCTGCCCGACCGACGCCGCCCGCGCGAGCTCGGCGGCGAGGTCTGAGGGGACCCGGCGTGCCTTCTCCCAGCGACGCCGGACGGTGCTGATCAGACGCGCCTCGTCGGAATCCGCGGGGAGGCCGCTGCACTCGTCCTCGGCGTCGTCGAGCAGCCGCCCGGTGCGCGCCGAGACGAAGCGGTCATGGAGGATGCGCTGCACGGTTCCGATCTCGTCGGCCCGCGGCTCGGCGCCCCGCGGCGGCATCATCGTCTGCTGATCCCACTGCAGCAGCTGGACCGTGTTGCGCAGGTCGGTCAGCTCGGCGAGGTGCCGTCGCAGCTCTTTCACCATCTCCGTCATCTATCGCTCCTCTTGGTGACGTCCGGCGGTCCTGGCCAGGCGCGGGCGGACCTATGCGACTATTGCAGCATGTTTCGCCGCTCTGGCTCGATCAAGCTGATCGACGCGTTCGGAATCCGGATCGGCGTGGACCTCAGCTGGTTCCTGATCCTCTTCGTGCTGATCTACCTGCTGTCGGGCCCATTCCGGTCCACTCTGCACAGCTCGGACGGCGTCGCGTACGCGACAACCGTAGCGAGCGTCCTGCTCCTGTTTGCGTCGCTCATCGTCCACGAGCTCGGGCACGCCCTCGTCGCCCGGCGCGAGGGAGTCGAGGTCAAGCGGATCGACCTGTTCCTCTTCGGCGGGATCACCCAGATGAGCCGGGATTCGACCAATCCCGGCGAGGAGTTCCGGATCGCGGCCGCCGGGCCGGCGGCGACCCTGGCGGTGATCCTCCTGTGCCTGGTCATCGACCTCGCCGTCGTCGGCCCCCATCGGCTGCTCGACGCAGCCCTGCTCAAGAGCAACGTCAGAGTCACCCCCGTGCTCCTGTGCATGAGCTGGCTGCTGGTGATGAACGTGATCGTCTTCGTCTTCAACCTGATGCCGGCCTTTCCCCTCGACGGCGGCCGGATCGCCCGCGCGATCGTCTGGCGGGTGAGCGGAGATCAGCTGCGCGCCACCCGAGTCTCGGCGAGGCTCGGCCAGGGATTCGGGTGGGTGCTCGGGGCGGGCGGCATCTTCGTCCTCATCGTCTACCGCGACGTGACCGGGATCTGGTTCGCGGCGATGGGGTACCTGATCGGTCAGTCCGCGCGGGGAACCCTCGCCCAGACGGCGGTGACCCAGAAGATCACCGGCGTCCGGGTGTCCGACATCATGGACCGCCAGCCCGTCGCCATTCCCGCCGATACGGCGGTCACGGAGGCGCAGGAGGTGTACTTCCTGCGCTACGGCTGGCCGTGGTTCCCGGTCGTCGACCAAGACGGGCACTTCGTCGGGATCGTCCGCCACGAGCGCATCGAGGCGGCGATCGACGCCGGCGAAGGGTGGCTCAGGGTGGGCGCCGTGGTCGAGGATGGGGGCGCGGTTTAGTGGCGTGTCGACGAGGATCGCCCGCTGGGCGAGCTCCTCAACTCCGAGCCGCTGGGCCGGCTCGGAGCGCTCATGGCCGTCGACGGCAACGGCACGCTGAGGGGCGTGATCACGATCGAGCACGTGCGCCGCGCGCTGCAGTCGGCGCTCGGGTCCCCGGTCCGTTAGCGCGCCGATCGCGCTCCGTAGAATCGCTCTCGGGGCCGCGAGAAGTGCCGCGCGCGGCGCAGCCGGGCACCCTGAACCGCATGAGCAGCCATGGTCAAGCAATCGATTACCGGCCGCACCGCCTGAGGGCGCTGTGGCGCTCGACGATCGGGAAAAAGTACGTCGCCGCGGTGACGGGGATCATCCTCGCGCTGTTCGTTGTCGCCCACATGCTGGGGAACCTGAAAGCGCTCGAGGGGCCGGGTCACGGCCACGCGTCGCTTGACCGCTATGCGCGGTTCCTGCGCACAATCGGGTCGCCCGTGCTCCCGCACGACCTTGCTCTGTGGATTGAGCGGATCGTCCTCTTCACCGCGCTGGTCCTCCATCTGACGGTGGTCACCCAGCTCTACCGCCGCAATCGCGCCGCCCAGTCCCGCGATCACCGCTCCAAGCGCATCCGCTCGACGATCGCCGCGCGGACGATGCCGCTCACCGGTCTGGTGATCCTCGCGTTCGTGATCTTCCACGTCCTCCAGTTCACGACCTTGACCATCCACCCCACTTCGGAGCACCAGGGCACGGTGTACGCGAACGCGTACGGCGCCTTCCAGAAATGGTGGATCGTCCTCATCTATGTCGGCGCCGTCGCCCTCCTCGGCTTCCACATGAACCACGCCCTGTGGAGCGGGGCTCAGACCGCCGGCGTCGACAATCCCGACCGCAACTGGTTCTGGCGCCGGCTCGCCAGCGGCGTGACCCTGATCACGGTGATCGGCTTCGCGCTCGTCCCGACGCTGTTCTGGACCGGCGCGCTCCCCAAGCCCGTCACCGCGGCCGTCGCCCATCAGGGGTCGGTCCCATGAACCTCGATCCCCGCATTCCCGACGGTCCGATCGAGGAGAAGTGGCGGATCTGGAAAGACAACCATGAGCTCGTCGGCCCGCGCCGGCGCTCAGACCACAGGATCGTCGTCGTCGGGACCGGCCTGGCGGGTGCGAGCGCCGCCTCGACGCTCGCCGGGATGGGCTATCACGTCGAGGCCTTCTGCTACCAGGACAGCGCGCGGCGCGCGCATTCGATCGCCGCCCAGGGCGGCATCAAC
>DATCEM010000472.1:0-10500 GCA_036510175.1 Solirubrobacteraceae bacterium
GAGATGGCAAGCCACGATCCTCGCGCGCGCGCGGATATGGAAAGTCTGGCCGAGCTGCTCAAAGAGGCGGGGGTCTCGGCGCGCGTGGGGGCTTCGGAGGCGCAGGTGATGTGGTCGAAGCTGGTGCGCTTGAACGCGCTCGCGTGCACGACGAGCGCCTACGACAAGCTGCTCGGCGAGATCCGCTCCACCCCGGAGCTGCGCGATGCGCTCGTCGGGGCGATCGAGGAGGGCTGTGCCGTGGGGCAGGCCGAGGGCGCCACCGACGTCGATCCGGCCAAGGCGCTCGGCGAGCTGGAGCAGGCGCACGCCACGCTCGGCAGCTCGATGCAGCGCGACATCGCCGCCGGGCGCGAGCCGGAGCTCGACGCCATCCCCGGAGCGGTCCTCAGGGCCGCGGCGCGGCATGGGCTCGCGTGCCCGACGATCGAGCGGCTGGTCGCCGCCATCGCCGAGCGGGCCGGGATTGCCGGGCCCGCCGTGGCCGATCTCCCGGGCTAGAGGCGCGGCGGGGCCGGCGTGAGGATCGCCGCGGCGGCCTTGGCGGGTTTGGCGGCCGGCGTGGCCGGCTTCTTGGCCATGGCGTAGATGCCCACCACCACGACGATGAGGCAGAACACCCCGCACACCGCGCTCCCCAGCAGGTAGAGCGCGCGCTCGCCGCCATGGGCCGCCCGCGCCTGCTCGGCGCGAGTGACGAAGAGCACCAGCAGGCCGAAGGCGACGACCA
Organism: Solirubrobacteraceae bacterium; assembly: GCA_036510175.1. GTDB lineage: Bacteria > Actinomycetota > Thermoleophilia > Solirubrobacterales > Solirubrobacteraceae > Palsa-465. The sequence goes on from DATCEM010000472.1 coordinate 731, forward strand.
CGCCGATGCCGCCCAGCGCGGAGGCGAGGACGATCTTCCACAGGGCGCTGCCGTTGATGATCGGGGTCGCCAGGATCGCCATAGCTCGGCTACGTCCTAGGCCGCCGCGCCGACGGGTGCCGCCGACTTCCCGCTGCGGGCGAGCTCGGCCTCGGTCTCCGGCGTGACGTGCGAGCGGTCGAGGTCGTGGGCACCGATCTTGTTGCGCTGAGCGAGGTGGAAGATGGTCGCCGCGCCCGCCACAGCGAGGACGCCGATGACCACCGAACCGGCTGCCGACCCCTTGCCGAAGATGCGTGAGACCTCCCAGGCCACGCCGCCCATGAGCCCGGCGGCGGGGATGGTGAAGATCCAGGCGGTGGCCATCTGGCCGGCGACGCCCCAGTGGACGCTCGCGAGCCTCTTGCCCAGGCCGGACCCGAGCACGCCGCCCGAGACGACATGAGTGGTCGAAAGCGGATACCCGTAATAGGAGGAGGCGAGGATCACCGAGGCGCTCGCGGACTCGGCCGAGAATCCCTGCGGCGAGTCGATGTCGGTGATCCGGTTGCCCATCGTGTTGATGATCCGCCAGCCTCCGATCGCCGTGCCGAGGGCGATCGCCGTGGCGCAGGAGATCTTCACCCAGAAGGGGACGTAGAAGTGGTTCTGGTTGATGTCTCCGTGGGCGATGAGCGCCAGCGCGATCACGCCCATCGTCTTCTGCGCGTCGTTGGTCCCATGGGCGAGGGAGACGAGCGCCGCCGAGCCGATCTGGCCGTAGCGGTAGCCCTTGCGAGCCTGCTTCTCGCCGATGCGCCTGATCAGCCGGTAGGCCGAGAACGTGCCGACGAGGGCGACGAGGCCACAGATGATGGGCGAGAACAGGGCGGGGAAGATCACCGTGCTCAGCAACGCGTGGAACTTCACCTGACTCGTGCTGCTGGCGACGATGGTGGCGCCGATCACGCCGCCGATGAGCGCGTGGCTCGAGCTCGAGGGCAGGGTGAAATACCAGGTGATCAGGTTCCAGGCGATCGCCCCGATGAGCGCGGCGAACACGAGCGATAGGCCGGCCGTACCCGAGAGCACGTGCGCGTTGACGATGCCCTTGGCGATGGTCGCCGCCACCTTGATCGAGACGAAGGCGCCGACGAGGTTGAGCACGGCGGACATGGCGACGGCGACGCGGGGCTTGAGCGCGCCGGTGGCGATCGCCGTGGCGACGGCGTTGGCGGTGTCGTGGAAGCCGTTGGTGAAGTCGAAGCACACGGCGGTGACCACGACGAGCACGAGGATGAGGTCGGAGGCGCTCACGACCTGAAGCCTGCCCCGGTTGGGAGGCGTCGGTGTGATTAATCGGTGAAGCCGAAGCTGTTCTAGACGGGCGGCGTAACCCGGGGCACGGCTTCGGTGGCGACGGCGTCGAGGATCTCTTCCTCTTCGACCACCGCGTCCTCTCCGTCGTGCTGGCCGTCGCAGAGGATGCGGAAGTTACCCGTCACGCCACGGTCGGCCTGGAGCACGATTCCGGGGAGGATCTCCTCACCCTCATCGAGTCCCAGACGGTCGAGGTCGAAGGGGTGCATGCCGATGCCCCACGCGCGATGGTCGGTCTCGCGATCGTGCGCCGCCACGCCACGGGCGAAGTACTCGAGCAGCTTCGCGATGTTGGTCGTGTTCGGGCTCATCTCGTGCTCGTCAGGCTAGCGCTCCCAGCGCTCTCATCTCCGCTCGAGGATCTCGACCCGGTAGCCGTCGGGGTCCCTGACGAAGCACAGGCGAGAGCCGCCGTCGCGGATCGTGTAGGGCGGGCGCTCGGGCTCGATGCCCTGCTCGCCCAGTGCCGCGAGCATGGCGTCGAGGTCGTTCGTGGTGATGGCGATGTGACCGTACCCCGTGCCCATCTCGTACGGCTCGGTCTGCCCGACGTTAAAGGTGAGCTCGAGACGCGGGTTGTCTCCGTCCTCGGGCTGGTTCATGAACACGTTGACCGCCTCGTCGCGAATCGGGAGCCGGCCGGTCTCCTCGAACCCGAGCGCCTTATAGAAGGCGACGGAACGATCGATGTCGGTGATGCGATAGCAGGTGTGGATCAGGCTCATTGGTCTCCTTCCGAGAGGCTACCCCGATACGCTTCCAGCTTAATGATTGTCGAGCGCTCGATGAGCGATGACTGGCTCTCGAACACCTACGTGGTGGGCGACGAGCTCGGCGGCCACGCCGTCCTGATCGACGCCGGGGGGCCGGTGGCGCCGCTCCTGGAGGTCCTGAAGCGCGGTCAGCTCACGCTCACCCACATCCTCCTGACCCACCATCACCACGATCACGTCGCCGATCTCGAGGCCGTGCTCGAGGAGCATCCCGGCACGCCGGTCCTGATCCACGCGCTCGAGCGCGACCTCGTTCCCGGGGTGACGGGGACGATGGAGCCGGGGATGGCGATCGAGACGGGCGCGCTCACCATCGAGCCGCTGCACACGCCGGGGCATACGGCGGGGATGCTCTCGCTGCTCATCAACGGAACCGACGTGTTCACCGGCGACACGCTGTTCAAGGGCTCCGTGGGCGGCGTTCGGGCACCCGGGCACACGACCTATGGCGATCTGCGCGCATCGATCATGGACAAGCTGCTGAAGCTGGCGCCCCAGACGCGCATTCATCCCGGCCACACCGATCCCACCACCGTCGCCGGCGAGCTCGAGCACAACGCGTTCGTGCGGATCTGGCGCGGCGTCGACCCCGAGGGGTCGGAGCCCTGCAGCGCCCTGGGCGAGCCGGCGACCCTGATCCTCTTCGGCGACGATTACGACGGCGGGCACAAGGCGTGGGTGCGCTGGCCCGACGGCTCGGATGACATCGTCCCCGGCTCCCAGGTGCGCCGCGAAGCTTGACTTTTCCGGGCACTAGAATCACCTGAGTGGCGCGAGACAAGATCCCCACCTCCCGGGTGGGGCGGACGGCCAAGATAGGGGGACTTGCGGCGGGTCAGGCGATCCGCCAGGCCGGCACCCATGCGGCCAACGTAGCCCGCTCGCCGGAGGGTCGCGAGACGGCGCTCGAGCGTAGGCACCTGGAGGCGGCCGAGCAGATCGTCGCCGCCCTGGGCACGATGAAGGGCGCGGCGATGAAGGTCGGACAGGTGATGTCGTTCCTCGACGTCGGCCTCGTCCCCGAGGAGCACCGCGAGGAGTTCCAGCACAAGCTCGCGGCCCTGCGCGACTCCGCCCCCACGGTGTCCTTCAAGGACATGCGACGGGTGATCGAGGAGGAGCTCGACGATCCGCTCGACGAGATCTTCGCGGAGTTCGACGAGGGGCCGATCGCGGCCGCCTCGATCGGTCAGGTCTACCGCGCCCGGTTGAGCGACGGGCGGCAGGTGGCGGTCAAGGTGCAGTACCCGGGGGTCGCGGCGGCGGTCCGCGCCGACATGCAGAACCTCGGCTTGATCCTCCGCCTGGCCAAGCGGATCGCCCCGGGCATGGACCCGAAGGCGATCGGCGAGGAGATCCGGGAGCGCATCCACGAGGAGCTCGACTACGAGCTCGAGGCCCAGAACCAGCGGGCGCTGGGGCGGATCTTCCGCGGCCACCCGTTCATCGTCGTTCCCGAGGTGATCACGAGCCTGAGCCGTGAGCGGGTGCTCGTGACCGAGTACTTCGAGGGCACCGGATTCGAGGAGCTCAAGGGCTCTCCGCAGGAGGAGCGCGATCGCATCGGCGAGATCATCTTCCGCTTCTACTTCGGCTGCCTGTACCGCCACCATCAGTTCTCCGGCGATCCCCATCCCGGCAACTCGATGCTCCTCGACGACGGGCGGATGGCGTTCTTCGACTTCGGGCTGTTCAAGCGCATGCCGCCGGGATCGGTCGAGCTCGAGATCGCCGGTCAGCGTGCCGTGATCGAGGGCGACGGGGAGACGGTGATGCGGCTCGGCGCCGAGTCGGGCCTGTTCCCCGAGCCCGAGAAGTTCAGTCCCGAGCGCGTGCTCGAGCACTTCCGCGCGGCGACCTCGTGGTACACGACCGATGACTACGTCCAGTTGAACCCCGAGTGGGCGACGCAGGTGATGATCGACATGAGCGACCCGCGTTCTGAGTACTTCGGCCAGATGCGCCACGAGAACGCGCCGCCCGACCACATCTTCGGCCGCCGGATGGAGGTGCTCACGCTCGCGGTGATCGCGCAGCTCCACTCCCGCGGCAACTTCCACCGGATCGTGCGGGAGTGGTTCTACGGTGACCCCCCGGCCACCGAGCTCGGCCGCCAGGAGGCCGAGTTCTACGCGCGGGTACCGGCGTAGAGCCCGGCCCCCCGGCCGATGCCATCAGGGCTGCTCGACGATGAGGAGCGTATTACCGTCGGGATCGCGGAACCAGAACATCGGCGGCACGGGCTCGCCCATGCGCATGATCTCGGCGTCGACGTCGACGCCGAGCGACGCCATGTGGGCGTGGGTCGCCTCGATGTCGTCGGTGGTCAGGCCGATCCCGGTCTCGACACCGGTCGCGTCCCCGGGCCGCGGCGGCGCGAGGGCGATGCCCGTCGTGCCCACCGGCGGGTAGACCTCGACCCAGCGGTACTTGTCGCCGAAGGGGGTATCGGTGCGCTTCTCGAAGCCGAGCGCCTCATAGAACTCGATCGACTTGTCCTGGTCGGTGGCAGGGACCATCACCAGGTTGATCGTGCCGATGCGGCTTGCCGTCGTGCTCACTTCGGTCCTCCTTGGGTAGTGGATTCACCCGCTATGACCGCCGAGGGGCGGAGAACTCATCGGTTATCGTGCGCGTGGTGAGCGAGGTGGAGCCCGAACCTCAGAATGGCACAGCGGCATGGCATCGGCGGCTGCATCACACCGGCCGCGGTGGCCTCAGCGAGGAGACCGGGCAAACGCCGGGAATGCAGCGCTACGAGGCCATCTCGGGCACGCGCAACGGGTCGAGCAAGCTGTGGATGGGCGAGAGCCACATCGCTGCGGGCATGATCTCCGGTGATCATCATCACGGCGAGGCGGAGACCGGCATCTACGTGGTCAGCGGGCATCCCGTCTTCGTGTTCCTCGAGGGGGACGCCGAGCGGCGCGTCGAGACCGGTCCCGGCGACTACGTCTACGTGCCCCCTTACGTGCCCCACCGCGAGGAGAACCCCTCCCCGGACGAGGGGGCGGTGGTCGTGCTCGCACGCACCACGCAGGAGGGAATCGTGGTCAACCTCGAGAGCCTGCGCGCCGAGGTGCCCGAGCTCGACCGGTTGATCGGCGAACGCTGACCCAGTCGCGTCAGCAGCTGGTCCTGGGGCCGCGCTAAACGCGCTGGACCTGGAGCACGCTGGTCGTGCCGGGTCTACCGCTCGGCAGGCCGGCGGTGATCGCCACGCGCGCGCCGGGCTTGACCCACCCGAGCTCGACGACCCGGCGGGCGGATTCGGCGATCAGCTCCTCGGTCACCTCGTGGCGGCGAATCGACGCCGCCTGCACGCCCCACATGAAGTTGCAGCGCCGGACGGTCTCGCGGCCGGGAGACAGGCAGTAGATCGGCACCGACGGGCGATGAGCCGAGATGAGGCGGGCCGAGCGTCCTGAGAGGGTGGGAACCACCAGGGCGGCCAGCCCGAGATCACGCGCCGCCGCGCAGGCGCTGTAGGCGATCGTGTACGCCGGGTCGCGGGCATCGCGGCGCACGCGATCCTCGTTCCACTGACGGTAGGGAAGCTCGCGCTCGGTGCGCTCGGCGACTGCGGCCATCATCGCCACCGCCTCGACGGGATAGGCGCCCACGGCGGTCTCCGCCGAGAGCATGACGGCGTCGGTGCCGTCGAGGATCGCGTTGGCCACGTCGGTGACCTCGGCGCGCGTGGGCCGGGTCGAGTTGATCATCGATTCGAGCATCTGCGTGGCGGTGATCGACGGGCGGGCGAGTCGCCCGGCGAGCCGGAGCATGCGCTTCTGGACGAGCGGGACGCCTTCGATCGGGAGCTCGATGCCGAGGTCCCCGCGCGCCACCATCACGCAGTCGGCGGCGTGGATGATCTCCTCCGCAGCATCGACGGCCTGCGGCTTCTCGATCTTGGCGATCAGCGGGAGCCGGGTGTGGCGGCGGACGCTCGTGACGTCCTCGGCCGTCCGGACGAAGGACAGCGCGACGAGGTCAACTCCGATCGACTCGCCGAAGCGGAGCATGTCGAGGTCCTCTTCGGGCACGGCGACGAGACCGCGCGTGGAGCCCGGGATGTTCAGTCCCTGGCGCGAGGCGACCGAGCCGCCGACCTCGACCGAGGTTTCGATCTCGCCGATGTCCGAGCGCGCCCGCCGCACGCGCAGGCGGATCGCGCCGTCGGCGAGGTAGACGACATCCTCAGGTGAGACGGCGTCGGCGAGTCCGGGCCAGGAGACCGACATGCGCTCGGCGTTACCGATCTCCGTCGATCCCGCGGCGAGGACGAGGCGATCCCCCGGTTTGAGCTCGGCGACATCGTCGACGAGCGCGCCGATGCGCAGCTTGGGGCCGGGCAGGTCCTGGAGGATGGCGACCTGCCGTCCCACCTGTGCCGCCGCGGCACGGACCCGCTGGGCGTTTTCCTCGTGGAGCTCGAGGTTGCCGTGGGAGAAGTTGAGTCGGGCCACGTCCATGCCCGCCTCGACCATGCGCACCAGAGTCTCGGGCTCCCGCGAGGCGGGTCCGATCGTGGCGACGATCTTGGTGCGGCGCATGAGAGCAGGAAGCTACAGCGTCGCGGCGCCGTCCGGCGTCGCGGCGCCGCCCGGACCTTCAGGTGGTGAAATCTCCATCGCGCATGATCGTTTCTCCGTCGGCCGTGAGCTCGCCCCCGTCGCGCAGGTCACAGATCAGATCCCAGTGCAGGGCCGAGTCGTTGACGCCACCCGTCTCGGGATACGAGCGCCCGAGCGCGAGATGGACGGTCCCGGCGATCTTCTCGTCGAGCAGGGTCGACCCGGTGGCACGGTCGATCCCCCGGTTGGTTCCGATCCCGAGCTCGCCGAGGAAGCGGGCGCCGGGATCGATCGCGAGCGCCTCCCGCAGGAACTCCTCGCCGCGGTCCGCTCGCGCCGCGACGACCTCGCCGGCGCGGAAGGTCAGCTCGACACCCGCGACCTCGGTGCCGCCGGCGCGGTTTGACGGAACGGTGAAGCGGATCGTCCCCTCGGCGGAGTCCTCGTGCGGCCCGGTGAATACCTCCCCGCTGGGCATGTTGCGCCGGCCATCGGAGTTGATCCACGTGCGCCCCTCGACGCGCAGGCGCAGATCGGTTCCCGGCCCCTGAATCCTCATCTCGCGCGCCATCGACAGCCGCTCCACCAGACGAGCCTGCTCGGCGCTGAGCTCGCGCCACGCCGCTGCCGGGTCGGGGCGGTCGAGGAACAGCGCCCGGGTGACGAAAGTCTCGTACTCACGATCGCCCATCCCGGCCTGCTGGGCGAGCGCCGAGGTCGGCCACAGCGTGATGCACCAGCGGCGCGCCAGGCGGGCCTCCTGGATGGGGCGGCGGGCCCGCGCGGTCCGGGCGATGCGCGCCGGGTCGATCCCGGCGAGCTGGCGCAGGTTGGCCGGGGCATCGATGCGCAGCGAGGCGTTGATCGACTGCGCCTCGGTGAGTTCGAGGGGCGCGAAGCCGTCGAGCTGGGCCTCGCTCGCGAGCTCGTAGAAGTCCCGCTCGATCCCGCTGGGGACGAGGCGGAGCAACGGCCACGCGCCCCGCCCGACGAGCTCGTGGTGCATCGCGGCGGCGAGCTCGTGAGCCAGCGTCGTCGTGCTCACCACGATCTGATCGCCTTCGGCCGGGGCCAGGCACCAGTCGCACAGCAGCTTGGCGAAGACGTCGGCGTCGATCACGGCGCCTCGAGCTCGGGAAAGTGCTCGGTGAGGTGCTCGCGGAGGGCGTCGCGGACGAACCGGCGCTCGGCCGCCGAGGCGATCCTCAAGCGCGCGAGCAGCTCCTTCTGGCGACTCGTTGCGACCCCGGCGATCTCCCACTCGACAGCCAGGCGCTCGAAGAGGAACTCGACCGCGCGCTGCCACGCGTCCTCGCGCTCGAGCGGGCTCCCGGCGAGCACGGCGGCGTACCCCTGCCTCGTTGCGGGAGTCATCGAACCTCGGAGCGTGAGCACGGCGCCCTCGGCGTCGCGGTACTCGCTCGTGGGAGCGGTCAGCTTCTCGCGCTGGCGGTGTCGCCGGCCCACTGCTGCTACGCCGCCGCGGCGCGGGTGAGCTGGGCGCGGACGTCGCCGCGCACCGGGTTCGCGTGGCCGGGCCACACGACGGCCGGCTCTTGGTCGGCGAGCCGTCGTATCGAGGACCGTGCCTGCTCGGTGTCGAGATTGAACGCGGGATGCGGTACGCGCGGGCGACCACGGATACCGGTCTGCACGTCAAGCGTGTAGATGCAGTCCGAGCACAGCGCGAGGCGATCCGCTGCACGAAACAGGCCGATCAGGCCCGGCGCGTGCCCGGGGAGATGGATCACCCGGAAGCCGGCGACCTCGTCGCCCTCGGCGAGCGTCCCGGCGATCGGCACCGCCCCACCGTCCCAGTGGCGGAGCAGCTTCGGCATCACGACATGCACCGGCGTGCGCAGCTTGGCCATATCCCAGTAGTCGCGAAAGGCCGAGGGCGACTCGGCGGCAGCGCGGTCGTCCTCGTGGCAGTAGACGGGCGCTCCCAGGCTCGGGGCCGTCCCCCGGTGGTCGGCATCGGCGTGCCCGAGCACGACCCGGACGATCCCGCCCAGGTGGGCCCCCGCGGCCGCCACCGCGTCGGTCATCACCGCGACCCCGGCATCGAACAGCGTCACCCCGCCGGCGTCCTCGATCAGGTAGACGTTCATGATCTTCAGCGGCACACCGCCGCGCACGAGCCAGACGCCCTCGGCGATCCGCTTCGGGGGTTGGCCGGGGCTCCACACGAACACGGGGGCGATTCTAGGTGCGGCCCGCTAGTCCGTGGACGTGAGGCGCAGCATCACCACGTCGTCGGGAGCGACCCGGGCGCGGATCTCGGCCGCGGAGCTGGTCCACGAGCGGTGGCGCCACAGGTCGCGCACGCCGTAGCGCTGGTGCGGCGCCAGGCCCGCGCGGGATGCGCTCATCTCGAGCGTCGCCGATCTCCGGTCGGTATTGAGGAAGAGGACGGCGTGGGACCCGTCGGCGAGCGTACGGAGCCACACCTGGTGCCCGGCGTGATCGACGATCCGTCTGCCCTGGATGCCGGCGGGGTCCTGGTCGACGGCGATGACCTCGTGGTTGAGGACGATCGCGGCGGTGGCCGGTGACATCGTGCGCACGTCGCCGCCGATGAGCAGGGGAGCGGCCATCATGCTCCAGAGCGAGAACTGCGCGCGCTCCTGGGGAACGGTCAGCAGTCCGGTTCCGGTGAGGAGGACATCGGGGTCGTTCCACGCCCCGGGTTGGGCGAAGCGGTACAGCCCGGCGTTCATGTCGACGATCTTCAGCACGGCCGCCCACCAGTTCCCGTACTGGGCGCCGTACGCCGTGTAGTCGTTGGTCGTCCGCCACAGGCTCGCGAGGCCCGGTCCCCACAGCCATGGCCGGTCGAAGCCGTCGTCGGCCACGCTGAGGACGATCGGTCGCCCGGCGGACTGAATCGCCTGCTCCACCGCGAGGTAGACGGGTGGCGCGGGGACCAGGTTCGTGTAGCAATAGTCGACCTTGATGTAGTCGACCCCCCAGGACGCCACTGTGGCGGCATCCTGGGCGAAGTGGTACTCCGAGCCCGGCCGCTCCATGCACGTCTGGAGGCCGGCGTCGAGGTAGATCC
>DATCEM010000473.1:0-8022 GCA_036510175.1 Solirubrobacteraceae bacterium
CCCGGGGGACCGGTGAGCTCATCGTCGCGGCCGTGGAGACGGGCGCCGAGGTCGTGCTCATCGGCGTCGGCGGGAGCGCGAGCACCGACGGGGGCGCCGGCGCGATCGCCGCGATCCGCGACGCCGGCGGGCTCGCAGGCACGCGGCTCATCGTCCTCTGCGACGTGCAGACACCATTCGAGGACGCCGCGCGGATCTACGCGCCGCAGAAGGGAGCCGACCCCGACGCCGTGCGCCGGCTCACCCGCCGCCTGAGCGACCACGCCCGGCGCCTGCCCCGCGACCCGCGGGGCGTGGCCATGACCGGCGCCGCCGGCGGGCTGAGCGGCGGCCTGTGGGCGACCTTCGGCGCCGAGCTCGTCCCCGGCGCCGCCTTCGTCCTCGACGCGCTGGGCTTCGATCAGCGCATGCGCGCGGCCCGCGCCGTGGTCACCGGCGAGGGCTGCCTCGACCGCCAGAGCCTCGCGGGCAAGGCCGTCTCCGAGGTGGCGACCCGAGCCCGCCAATCCGGCGTCCCCTGCCACGCGATCGTCGGCCGGCGCCACCTCGACGCGTTCGGGGCGCGGATCCTCGACCTCGGGGCGGTTTTGGAGGCCACCACGCTCGAGGAGATCGAGGCGGCCGCGTCCGAGCTCGCCGCGCTGCTCTGAAGCGCGGGCGGTCTCCCAGTACGCTCGGCGCCCGATGCCGCTCACTCCCCGCCGCTCGATTCACCTGCCCGCCCCGGGGTCGCGCCGGGCGGTGGTCATCGGCGCTGGCTCCTTCGGAACCGCGGTGGCCGTGCTCCTCGCGCGCGGTGGTCTTCGCACCACGCTGCAGACACGGACGGCCGAGCAGGCCGAGGTGCTCACCGAGGATCGCGAGAACCGCGTCTACCTCGCCGGCGTCGAGCTTCCCCGTGAGCTGCGCATCGAGCACGTCAGCGCCGGCCTCGCCCGTGCGGACTATGTCTTCCTCGGGGTGCCCTCGGACGGCCTCGACGAGGTCATCGAGGGCCTGGTGGCGGCCGGTCTGCCCCCGCGCGCCTCGGTCGTCTCGCTCGCCAAGGGCCTCGTTCCGCCCGTGGGCAGTCCCCCCACGATGCTCCTGCGCCAGCGCTTCGGCGCCGACCGGGTGGCCTGCGTCGGCGGTCCGGCGCACGCGCGCGAGATGGTCAGCGAGGGGGCGGGACTCGTCGCCGCTTCGTCGGCCGAGTCGCTGGCGACGGCGCTGGCCGGCGTGTTCATTCGGGCGGGAGTGGTGTGCGAGGAATCCAACGATCCCGTCGGGGTCGAGCTGGCCGGGGCGGCGAAGAACGCCGCCGCGCTCGCGGCCGGGGCGACCGAGTCGCAGGGCCTGAACGCCGCCGGCGCCGCGGCGGGGCACATCTTCGCCGAGGTCTGGCGCTGGGCGGAGCGCCAGGGTGCGCGGCCCGAGTCCCTGATCGGCCTGGCGGGGACGGGCGACCTCGTGGCGACGGCGCTGGCGCCCCAGAGCCGCAATCGGCGCGCCGGCGAGCTCCTCGCCCAGGGCGTCGCCGCGGCCGACATCCCCGCTCGCGTCGGTCAGGCGGTAGAGGCGCTGCAGACGGTTCCCCTGCTCGCCCGCGCGCTCGGCGCGGCAGGGATCGATGCGCCGGTGACGGACGCGCTCGGACGCCTGATCGCCGGCGAGCTGCCGCTCGAGCAGTGGGTGGCGCTCGTGCGTGCCACGGTGCCCCCGCCGGCGCGGTGGCGGCCGGCGGTACGGCTCGGATTCTGGCGGCGCATGCGCGAGCGGGTGCGTGGCGGCGATCACACGCCGTAGCCAGGAAATCTACGAGATGTTTACTAACGCCTGATCCGCGGATGGCACGCTCGAACTCAGTGAACGTCGAGAAGGAGGAAGCGGTGCCTCAGATAATCGTGCTTGCTGATTCGGAGCGCCAGCAGGGGGAAGACGCAGTCATGCTCCGCGAGCGGGTGAGCCCCGCCGACCTCGAGTCCGATCACTTCGCCACCCACCTCGTCGAGCGGCTGGGATGGGCGGTGGGCGACGCCCACGCGGTGGAGCAGGACATGGTCGCTAGCGGCGCTCGGCCAGCGTCGTGACCACGGCCTCGTAGACCCCGGCCCCGTAGGCGCCCTCGGCGATCCGGACCCCGGGGCGCCCGGCGATCTCCTGCGCCATTCCCGGATCGCGTCGCGGTGCATTGGCCACGAGCCAGAACGTGTCGACGACGCTCGCGGCCTCGAGGTCCTCGCGCGAGTCACCCACGGCGATGCACTCCTCGCGCGCGTAGCCGCGCGCCTGCATGTGACGAGCTACGCCCCGGGCCTTCGAGGCACCGGCCGGGATCAGGTGGTACACGTGGACGAGCGCGCCGTCCCCCACCGGTTCGTGGATGACGCCGTTGTCGATGAGCCGCAGGCCGTGTGGTGCCACGAGCTCGTTGGCCTCGGCGGTGTTGACCACGCCACGGAACAGGTGCGAGACCTCGCGCCCGAGGTGCCACGGCGTGTGATACTCGAGTCGGCCGGCGAAGCGCTCGAAGAGCAGGGCGGGGGCGCCGGTGGCAGTGATCTGGTCGAAGATCGTCGCTCCGTCATGCGGCTCGAGGCCGTCCGTCAGCCACTCGAGCTCGCCGTCGAGCACGAGGCCGCAGCCGATCTCGAAGATGTAGGCGGAGGAGCCGATCAGCCGCGCGGTCTCGAACACCGAGCTCTGGCGCCGGCCCGAGTAGATGACGACCTCGACGCCGGCACGGTCACAGGCCTGGAGCGCGCGGACGCCGTCGAGGGTGAAGCGGTCCTCGTCGTCGCGGAAGAGCGACGCTCCGGGACCGAGGAGGGTGCCGTCGAGGTCGACGTAGAGGGCGCGCATGGGTGCGGACCCTAGTGCACGCGAGGCGCGTGTCACCCGCCCGCCAGGACTCGCCGCCGCCATACTGGACTCGGTGACCGCGACTCGCTCAGCCGACCCCTGGGCCGCTCTGCTCGCAGACGAGCGGGTGGTTCATTCCGATGTTTATGAGGCGCGCTCCGCGCGCTTGGTTTCGCTTCCCGAGGATCTCAGCCCCGTGGTCGCCTCAGCGCTCGATGGACTGGGGATCCACTCGCTCTATGCCCATCAGGAGGCGGCGCTGCGGGCCGCCTTCGCGGGTCCGACGATGGTGACCACGGGGACCGCGTCGGGGAAGTCGCTGTGCTTCCAGCTGCCGACCCTGGAAGTCCTGTGCTCGGACCGCCGAGCCCGCGCGCTGTACCTGTATCCGACCAAGGCGCTGGCCCAGGACCAGGCGCGAGCGCTGCACGCCTTCGGCATGGGGGCGGCGATCCGGCCGGCGATCTACGACGGAGATACGCCGCGCGAGCAGCGGGCGGCGATCCGCCGGTCGAGCAACCTCGTGCTCACGAACCCCGACATGCTCCACATCGGGATCCTCCCCAACCATCCGGCCTGGGCCGAGCTCCTGGCCAATCTCGCCTTCGTGGTCGTCGACGAGGCCCACGTCTACCGCGGGGTGTTCGGATCGCACGTGGCGAACGTCCTGCGGCGGCTGCGGCGCCTGGCGGCCCGCTACGGCGCCGAGCCGCATTTCCTGCTCACCAGCGCGACGATCGCCAACCCCCTCGAGCTCGCCGAGCGCCTCACGGGACTCGAGCAGATGACGTTGATCGACAACGATTCCGCGCCGACGGCCCAGCGCACGGTGGCGATGTGGAACCCGCCGCTCCTCGATGAGCTGCTGGGCACGCGCGCCTCGGCGCTCGCCGAGGCGGCGGAGCTCGTCGAGCGCCTGGTGCTCGAGGGCGCCCGAACGATCTGCTTCATGAAGTCCCGGCGCGGAGTCGAGCTCATCCTCCGTCTGGCCACCGACCGCCTGAAGAGCTCCGAGCGGCCCGAGCTCGCCGAGCGGATCGCCCCCTACCGCGCCGGCTACACGCCGCAGCAGCGCCGCGAGCTCGAGCGACGGCTGACCTCGGGCGAGCTCCTGGCGGTGATCGCCACCGACGCGCTCGAGCTCGGGATCGACATCGGCTCGCTCGACGCCGCGATCTGCGTCACCTTCCCGGGCACCGTCTCGAGCCTGCGCCAGATGTGGGGTCGGGCGGGGCGGCGCGGGCACGGCCTGGCGGTCTTTCTCGCCGGAGAGGACGCGCTCGATCAGTTCTTCTGCCGCCATCCCGACGAGTTTCTCGGCCGACCGGTGGAGGCGGCGATCCTCGACCACGCGAGCCCGCAGATCTATGCCGAGCACCTGCTGTGCGCGGCGCACGAGGCCCCGCTGAGCGACGAGGACGCGGGCGTGCTCGGGGCTGGGTGGCGGACCTTCGCCGAGGAGCTCACCGCGGCGGGGATGCTCCGCGAGCGCGTGACCGGGTTCGTTCCCCGGCGCGCCGACGACTACCCGGCGGCGCGGGTGGCCCTGCGGTCGGCCTCGCTCGACTCGTTCGCCCTGATCGACGGCAGCTCCGGGGAGCTGCTCGGCCAGATCGAGGCCGCCCGCGCGTACTCGACCGTCCACCAGGGGGCGGTCTACCTCCACCTCGGACGCTCCTACGAGGTACTCGCGCTCGACCTCGACGCGCGGCGCGCGCTGCTCGAGCCCTTCACCGGCGACTACTTCACTCAGGCCAAGAGCGAGAGCTTCACCCTCGTAGAGCGCTTGCACGAGCGTCGCGACACCCTCGGCGTCACCCTCTCCTTTGGTGCCGTGGTCGTCTCGGAGACCGTGCTCGGCTACCAACGCAAGGGGCTTCAGGACCACGCGGTGATCGGCTTCACGGGACTCGATCTCCCGACCGTCGAGTTCTCCACGCGCGCCCTGTGGTTCGAGCTCGACGAGCTCTTCGCCGACGAGCCGTTTCCCCCCGAGCTCCTGCTCGGCGCGCTGCACGCGCTCGAGCACGCGCAGATCGCCGTTCTCCCCTTGATCGCGATGTGCGACCGCTGGGATATCGGCGGCCTCTCGACCAATGCCCATCCCCAGACCGGGGGTCCGACGATCTTCATCTACGACGCGCACCCCGGTGGGATCGGGATCACCAGGCGCGGCTTCGACGAGTTCGAGCGCCTGGTCGATGATGCTCGGCGACTGATCGGCGAGTGCCCGTGCGCGTCGGGATGCCCGTCGTGCGTGCAGTCGCCCAAGTGCGGGAACCTCAACGAGCCGCTGTCCAAGCGCGGGGCGCTCGAGCTCTTGCGCCGGCTTACTTGACGGCGAGGCCCAGGCGTCCGGTGAGGGCGCCGGGGGTGGCGGAGGCCGAGCCCGTGACATCGCCGAGGGTCGAGAGGACCGAGGTGATGAGGCTGTTCGGTGTGTGCCTGAGGGCGAGCTTCAGCAGCTCGAGGAGGCTGATGCGGAAGGCGACCGAGCCCTGGACGTTCGGGGCCGGGGCGGCCGGTGCGGCGGCGAAGGCCTCCAGCTGCGCCGCTGTCGCCAGGCCGGCGACGAACTCGTTGCCCACGAGTCCGAGGTTGAACGTCTTGCCGCGGCCCTCCTTGACGGCATAGAAGCCGCCCGGCAGGCGACTGATCCCGCTCGCCGTGTGGAACACCTCGCGCACGACCTCGGGGAGCTTGGCGAGCTGCCGGGCGGCGCTCGCCGGATCGCTGACCTCGGCTCTGCCCATCGTCGTCCTGGTGTCGCTCTCGACGATCAGGTTGCCCGTGAGCAGGGCGGCGAAGGTATTCAGGTCATAGCCCGTCTTGCGCTTGGCGGCGTTCTCGCGGCCCATGAACCGGGCGTACGAGGCCGGGTCGACGGACCGCTCCACCGACTCGGCGAAGGACAAGGTCTGAGCGCCGTCGCGCACCCCGACGGCGGTGGGCAGCGTGCCGGAGAGCTGCGCCGCCGCCGTCCCGCTCGAGATCGGAAGCTCGGAGCCCGAGAGCGAGGCGCCGGAGGTATCGAGGCGGAACTGGACGCTGAGACCAGCGCTCGTGACGCTGACCGAAGCCGCGTAGCCACGGATGGCTGCCACCCAGGGGATCCGGCGGGCGGCGGCCGCGCTCGGCGCCGAGAGCACGCTCGAGAGGCTCCCGAAGGCCTGGACGAGGGAGTGCTGAGGCAGGCTCCCCATCGCTTTCGCGTAGTCGGCGGCGCTCATCCCACCCCCGTGGGCATGGCGACCGAGTGCCGCGCTCACCTCAGCGCGAGACGCGCCGACGATCACGGTCGCCCCGTCGAGCGCCAGCGTCGCCGCACCCGACCCGTACAGGGTCGCGCCGTCGACGGTGCCTCGTGCCGTGAAGCCGTTCAGTCCCTTGATCAGCGTGTGGAGCTTGGCCGCGCTCTTGGTGATCCACACCGCGAGGAAGCTCGAGCCCGAGAGCTGGGCGGAGGTGGGGAGCGCCAGGGCGCCGACGGCTATCGGGTTTCCGAACAGCGGCTCGATCTCGGACTGGTAATCGACTCCCGCCGACTCGAGCTCGGATTCGAGTCCGGTGATCCCCAGCTTCGCCAGGGGAAAGGCGCCGAGCAATCCCTCCGCGTTCTGTACGGCGGATCCCTGGGGATCGGTGGCGATCGTGGCCATCAGCGGGCTTCCCGGCGGGAAGTAGGACAGCTCGGTCGCGAGGGGGCTGGGGCCGGTGGACGAGCTCGAGGAGCCACAGCCGCCGGCGATGAGGGGCAACGACACGGCCACCAGGAGCACGAGCGCGCGGCGCACGGGGCCAGCGTATCCCACGGCGCGCTACTCCTGCGCGATCGCTTCGAGCACGTCGAGCCGGACCGCTCGGCGCGCCGGGAGCACCGAAGCGAGGACGCCGGCGGCGAGCCCGAGGACGAGCAGGCCCAGCACCTGAAGGATGGGAAGGGCGAAGACGACGCCGTCGCCTCCGAGCGCGAGGGTGACGATCCATGCCAGGAGGACGCCGAGAACGACGCCGGCGATGGCGCCCAAGGCGGCGGTGATGATGCTCTCGTCGCGGATCAGCACTCTCGTCTGCTCGGGTGTCATCCCGAGCGCCCGGAGCATTCCCAGCTCGCGAGTCCGCTCGTGGAGCGACAGTGACAGCGTGTTGACGATGCCGAGCAGCGACATCCCGACGACCAGCGCGAGCAGGGCGTAGAACAGGGCGAGGACGCTGTTCACATGGCCCGCGACCACGTTCTTGACCTGCTGGGTGGACCGGGCGAGGACCCCGGGGAAGGGTCGTAGGGCCTGGTCGAGCTCGTGGCCGGCGGCCGCCTTGTCGGCTCCCGGCGCGAGCCTGACGAACACCGCCTGGAGCCGCGGCTGATGGAAGATCCGGGCGAACACCGAGATGGGCAGGACAAAGCCCTGGAGCAGCGCCTGGTCACGGTAGATCCCGGTGACGGTAACCGTGCTCTGGAGCCCGGTTTCCGTCGTCATGGGGATGCGCTCACCGACCGAGAGGTGCGCCGAGCGCGCGGTGTCCTGCTCGACGAGCACGTCTCCGGGCGCCAGGCCCGCGAGCGTGGCGGGCGACCCCTTCACCCAGTCGAAGCGGTAGACCTGCCCGAAGGTGCTCGGGTCTACGCCCTCGGCGGTGACCAGGCCGCTGTGGCCCAGGCGTCCTTCGGCGCTCGTCAGGCTGGCGACCGCCTGGACCTGGGGGACGGCGGTGATCGCCTCGACCGTCGCGGGGGGAATGGGGCTCGTGCCGTCGCTGCTCTGCAGGGTGTAGTCGGCGAGCAGCGTGTGGTCGATGATGCGATTGGTCGACGCGCGCAGGCCGTTGGCGTAGACGGTGACGAAGAGGACGAGGGCAAGGCCGATCATCAGCGAGGACGCGGTGGCGGCGGTCCGCGTGGAATTACGGGTGGCGTTCTCCCGCGCGAGGCGGCCGAGGATGCCTCCCTGGCGTTCGAGCGGCCAGCCCACGAGCTGAACCGCCCGGCTGATGGCCATCGGGCCGATCGCCACGATCGCCAGCACGATCACCCCGGCTCCGACCGCGCTCCTGGTCAGGCGCTGCGACGCCGACCCCGACCCCGTCAGGGCGAGGGCGAGCCCGGCGGCGAACAGGGCGAGGGCAACCGCTGCTCGGATCCACGTGGTGCGCCGGCGCGCCGGTCGTGGCCCCTGATCC
>DATCEM010000474.1:0-4391 GCA_036510175.1 Solirubrobacteraceae bacterium
CAGATGTCGTCGCGCTCATGGATCATCGCCGTCTGGCGGTAATGCTCCGGGGCGTCGACCGGGATCTCGCGCGGCGTGTGCAGGGATATCTGGCGTCGCTGGGCCCCGATCAGCTCAGCGCGGTGCGCGGGCTCGAGACCCGCCTCGCCATCCTCGCCGAGTCCCACGCGGGCACCTACCTCACCCCGAGCGGATCGGAGACGATCGACATGCAGGCGGCGGTGAGCGATCGCCAGGTGGTGCTCTTCAGCCTCAACGCGAGCCGTTACCCGCAGCTCGCCGCCCAGGTCGGCGCGCTCGTCGCCCAGAACCTCAACGCCGTCATGGGCAGCCGCCTCGAGCACGGCGACGGCGCCGATCCCTTCATGATCGCCATCGATGAGCTTTCGGCGCTCGGTGCCGAGCACGTCCTCAATCTCGTCGCGCGCGGGCGCGAGGCGCTGTTCCCCGTCGTCGCGGCGACGCAGGAGCTGGCCGATATCGATCGGGTCGCCCGAGGGCTCGCCGACCAGCTTCTCGGCATCCCTGCCGTCAAGATCGCCCACCGCCAGGACCTGCCGACCTCGGCCAAGATGCTGGCGGAGATCTCCGGCACCGAGCGGGCGTGGGAGCACACCTATCACACCGATCGCCGGGCGCTGCTCCCCGATCGCGACACCGGACGCGGGACCCGACGCCAGGTCGAGCGCTACCGGGTCGAGCCCGACACGATCAAGACGCTGCCCCCCGGCGAGGCCGTAGTTATCGCCAAGATCCCCACCGCATCCGTGGACAGGGTCCGCGTCCGCCCCCCACGCACCAACGATCAGCTCGAGCGGTGAAGGCCCGCCGCGCGACCGGAGGCCGCCACCTGTGCCGCCTGCTTGCGCATCGCCTCGTCGATCATCTGGCCGTCGAGGAGCACGGCTCCGCGACCGTCGGCCTGCTCCGCGCGGTCGAGCTCGTCGAGCACGGCCGACGCCTGCTCGAACTCGGCCGGGGTGGGAGCGAAGACCTCGTTGAGCGGAGGGATCTGGCTTGGATGGAGCGCCCATTTACCGTCGTAGCCGAGGCTCCGCGCCCGCGCCGCGCGCATGCGCAGGCCGTCGATGTCGGCGATGTCGAAGTAGGGTCCGTCGATCGCCTGCACGCCCGCGTCGCGCGCCGCGATGAGCACCGTCTGGAGCACGTAGTGCCAATGATCCCCGGGCTCCTCGCCGGCTTCCCGGATCGGGTGCCCGAGCGACGCGGCGAGATCGGCGTAGCCGACGATCAGCGTCTGCACCCGCTCGCTGGCGCGCGCGCTCTCGTGGATCCTCACCAATCCGGTCGCCGTCTCGATCAGGAGCTCGAGGCCCACCGGCTGCTCCCTTCCCGACTCCTCCTCGACCATCCCCGCGAGGCGAGCGACGAACTCGACGTCTGCGCTCCCTTCGACCTTGGGAATGATCAGCGCGGCCAGCTGCGCGCCACCACCCTCGATGAGCCGGGTCACGTCGCGATGGCACCAGCGGCTCGTCGTCGCGTTGATCCGCACCGCCACCGTCCCGGCACTCCACTCGCCGGCCTGCAGTGCCGCGCAGACCTGCTCGCGGGCACGGTCCTTGAGGTCGACGGGGACCGAGTCCTCGAGGTCGATGATTACCTCGTCGACTTCGAGCGTGCGGGCCTTGCCGAGCATCTTCTCCGAAACGCCGGGCACCGAGAGGCAGGAGCGCCGAGCACGCATCCCGATGATCATATAGAGACCACGCACAGCGACATCCGCACTGCGATGGGCTAGGCTAATCGCCGCCGGCGGCACCTTGAGCGGCCGGCAGGCAGGCAACCTCTAACTGGGAGATCAATGCTGCGAGCGCCGGAGCGCATCCGGGTCGGCGGACCCTATTTCGAGGACTTCGAGCCGGGCCAGGTGTTCGAGGACGCGCCCGCCCTCACCCTCACGGGCGGCCACGCTGCGCTTCACCAGGCGCTCACCGGCGACCGCATGCGACTCGCCCTGGACGCCGAGCTCAGCCGATCGGTCACCGGCCGCGAAGCTCAGCTCGCGCATCCCAACCTGGTGTGCGACGTCGCCATCGGACAGTCGACGGGCCCGACCCAGCGCGTGCTCGGAAACCTCTTCTACCGGGGGCTCGTGCTCCTGCGCCCGGTGTTCATCGGCGACACCTTGCGCACGAGTACCGAGGTCGTCGGCCTGCGGCAGAACCGAGCCCGCGAGGGGCGCCCGGGAACGGGCCTCGTGGTGCTGCGGATCAAGACGGTCAACCAGAGCGGCGAGCCGGTGCTCGACTTCTGGCGCTGCCCGATGATTCCGTTGCGCTCCTCGGACTCACAGACCGGCCACGCCGACAGCTTCGATCACATCCCCCAGGATCTCGACATGGCCGAGGTGCGCGCCGCGGTACCTACGGACTGGAGATTGGAGCGGCTGCGTGAGCGGGTTCCGGGCGAGCACTTCGCCGACCTCGCCGAGGCGACGGTGTGGGAGGTCGAGGGCCGTGACACGGTGACCGCCGCCCCCGAGCTCGTGCGCCTGACCCTCAACCTCGCCTACGCGCACTCCGATGCCGGGACCAGCGCCCGTGGCCGCCGGCTCGTGTACGGCGGGCACACGATCTCCCTCGCCGCCTCGCACGCGACCCGCGCCCTTCCCAACCTGATCACGATCATCGCCTGGCAGGGGTGCGACCACCTGGCACCGGTGTTCGAGGGCGACATCCTCGGCACCGAGCTCACGCTCGAGGGTAAGCACCCATTGGCCGAGGGTGGGCTTATCGACCTCCACGCCATGGTCTTCGCCGACCGCGCCGACGCAAGCGCGGAGCACGAGCCCGTGCTCGACTGGCGCTTCGTGGGACTGATGGCATGACCGGCATCCTGGCCGGACTGCGCGTGGTCGAGGGGTCGGCCTTCGTGGCCGCCCCGCTCGGCGGGATGACGCTGGCTCAGCTCGGAGCCGACGTGATCCGCTTCGACCCGATCGGCGGCGGTCTCGACTACACCCGGTGGCCCATCACCGACGAGGGTAAGAGCCTCTTCTGGGCGGGTCTGAACAAGGGCAAGCGCTCGATCCAGATCGACCTCGGCACCGGGCGCGGGCGCGAGCTCATCGCCGAGCTGGTGACGGCACCGGGACCGGACGGCGGCCTCTTCCTCACCAATTTCCCGCTCCGCGGCTGGCTCGATCACGCCGCGCTCGAGGCACGGCGTCCCGATCTCATCACCGTCAACATCACCGGTAACTACGACGGCTCATCCGCCGTCGACTACACGGTCAACCCGGCGACCGGGTTCCCGTGGGCGACCGGACCGCGGCACGTTGCCGTGCCGTTCAACCACCTCCTCCCGGCATGGGATGCGATCACGGGCACGCTCGCCGCCACGGGACTGCTCGCGGCCGAGCGCCACCGCCGGCTCACCGGCGCGGGGCAGGTCGTGCGCGTCGCCCTCTCCGACGTCGCGCTGGCCATGGTCGGCAATCTCGGCAAGATCGCCGAGGCGCAGATCAACCAGCGCGAGCGCCCAAAGGACGGCAACTATCTCTACGGGGCGTTCGGCCGCGACTTCACGACCAAGGATGGCCGGCGGATCATGGTCGTCGCCCTGACCCTGCGCCAGTGGCAGAACCTGGTCAAGGCGACGGGGCTGGCGGAGGCGTTCACGACTTGCGAGAAGATGCTCGACGTCGACCTGACCAAGGAGGGCGACCGCTTCCAGGCGCGCGAGGTCATCGGCGCCATCCTCAAGCCGTGGACGATCGCCCGGACGCTCGAGGAGATCCGCACGATCTTCGACGCCAACGACGTGTGCTGGGGCCCGTACTGGACGTTCATGGAGCTGGTCGAGAAGGACGAGCGCTGCTCGCCCGCCAACCCGATGTTCGAGGAGGTGGAGCAGCCGGGGATCGGCACCTATCTCATGCCGGGCAGCCCGCTCAACTTCGACGCCTGCGAACGGCTGCCCCCGCGCCGCGCCCCCATGCTCGGAGAGCACACCGACGAGGTGCTCGCCGACGTGCTCGGGCTCACCGACGCCGAGATCGGCCGCCTGTACGACGACGGGATCGTCGGCGGCCCGGTCTCGGTCAGCTGACCCGGCCGCTCTCGTAAGCCATCGTTGCCGCGCCCGGCGCTAGGGTCGGGCGGCGCGCCCCCGGCGGGCTGCAAGCTGATTGCGCACGCGCCAGTACCGTCCCGCGATCTGCCAGGCGCGCGTCGCCCGCATGGCGTCGAGCTGTGCCTGGAGAACGCTGACACGCTCCGCATGCTCGCGTGCCGCGGCGGCGCTCGCCTGCACCGCGCGCTGCTCGGTGAGCTGGATCCGCTCCGCCAGCGCCGTGCGCTCGCGCTGTAGGTCGTGGACGAGCTCCTCCCAGGCCCACTGAAGGGCGATGAGCCTCCCGAGCTCTC
>DATCEM010000475.1:0-9793 GCA_036510175.1 Solirubrobacteraceae bacterium
CCCGTCGACCCGCTCGTCGACGCCGAGCGGATCGCCTACCGCCGCGAGTACGCCAGGCGCCTGGTCGCCGGCCTGCGCGAAGCCGTCGCTGCCGGGGAGATCCCCGAGCAGGACGTCGAGCTCACCGCCGCCGCGCTCGTCGGCGGCGTCGGCGAGGCCCTCGTCGGACCGCTGTCGCCGGTGTCAGGCCTCGACACGGCGGCGCCGGCGAGCGAGATCATCGAGGCGCTGCGGGCGTTCGTCGCCCGCGCGGTGGGCGCCGGGCTCGGGTGATGGGCGCGGTCCGGATCGAGCGCGAGGGCCCGGTCACCACCGTCCTGCTCTCCCGGCCCGAGCGGCGCAACGCCGTCGACGGCCCGACGGCGGCCGCGCTCGCCGATGCGTTCCGAGCGTTTGACTCCGATCCCGACGCGGCGGTCGCGGTACTCCATGGTGAGGGCGGCGTGTTCTGCGCCGGCGCGGACCTCCAGGCGGCGGGCACGGCGGACGCTAACCGCGTGGAACCGGATGGCGACGGTCCGATGGGCCCGACGCGGCTGCGGCTCGGGAAGCCGGTAATCGCCGCTATCGCCGGCCACGCCGTCGCGGGCGGGCTCGAGCTCGCGACCTGGTGCGACCTGCGCGTCGCCGAGGAGGACGCGGTGCTCGGTGTCTTCTGTCGCCGCTGGGGCGTGCCGCTGATCGACGGCGGCACCGTCCGCCTCCCCCGGCTCATCGGCGTGAGCCGGGCCATGGACCTGATCCTCACCGGGCGGCCCGTGGACGCGGCGGAGGCGCTGGCCATCGGCCTCGTCAATCGCGTGGTGCCCGTGGGGGAGAGCCGGGCCGCCGCCGAGGCGCTTGCCCGCGAGCTCTCCCGCTTTCCCCAGAGGTGCCTGCGCGAGGACCGCCTCTCGGTACTCGAGCAGGAGGGGCTCGACGAGGCGGCGGCGCTGGCCATCGAGTTCGCCCACGGCGTGCGCTCGCTGGCCGAGGTGAGCGCCGGGATCGAGCGCTTCCGCGCGGGCGAGGGGCGCCACGGGTCCTTCGGGGCGGTGGGGTAGGGGCAGCGCTCGAACCGCGTCAGCCGGCGAAGCTGCGGCGATCGGTCGCCGGTTCCTCCTCGCCGGGTTCCTCCTCGAGAAACGACCGCAGGTCGTCGTTGAAGCGGGCCGGGCGCTCGACCATCGGTAGGTGGGCGGTGTCGGAGTAGATCACCTTGCGCGAGTCGGGGATCAGCCGCTCGAACTCGGCGGCATCCTTGACCGGCACCAGGAGATCCTTGTCGCCCCAGACGATGAGTGTCGGGCAGGCGATGTCGCCGAGGCGGTCGCGGATCGGGTAGTAGCACAGGGCATCGAGGGCATCGCTGAAGCCGGGCTTGCCGGCGCCCTTCACGAGCTCGGCGGTCAGTGGCCCGGGGAGACGCTCGGGGTGAGCGGCGACCAGCTTGAGGATCATCCGGCGTGGCCGCGGACGGGCGGTCAGGGCAGGCGTGCGGGTGGCGATCCACGCGACGTTGAAGAAGACGATGTTCTCCGCCCGACGCCGCACGCCCCGCGTGCGCTCGGTGCGGAGCGTTTCGATGCTCAGACCGGCGGCGCCGACGAGACAGAGCCGCTCGACGCGGGCGGGAAAGCTGATCGCCAGCTCGGCGCCGATGAACCCGCCCATCGAATTGCCGATAATCACCCCGCCCTCGACGTCGAGCGCTTCGCAAAGGGCTTCCACGGTCCGTGCGTAGCCGCTGATCGAGATCTGCTCGACGGGCATCGAGGACTCGCCGAACCCGGGCAGGTCCATCGCTATCACGCGGTGGTCGCGCGCGAAGAACGGGATGTTCTCGAGCCAGTTCTGCCAGCAGCCGGCGAGGCCGTGGATGAAGATCAGCGCCGGTCCATGCCCGATGTCGATCACGTTGACCCAGCGACCCTCGATGCTGATCCACCGGCGGTACGCATCCCAGTCGACGTCGAACCACGCTGAGCGCCCAACTGCGCCGTAGGCGTCGAGTTCCGTTGCACTTGCCACGACCAAGATCATAGGAGCGCTCGCCTAACTTCCGCCCCTTCCCTCGGCTGTGCGCAGGTAGTCGATCACGGTGGGGTCCTCGGACTGCAGGCGCTCGACGAGCACTCCGGTACAGGTGCAGAGGTCAACGACGGCGTGCCCGCTTGAGATGTCGAGCACCCGCCATTGAGCGCCGAAGAGCACCCAGCGCTCAAGACGATCAATGGTCAGGGGTTCGGTAGTCATCGTGCTCGAAGTATGTATCGCCCGACATGGCCCGGCGCGCCGAGCCCAAACGGGTACTCTCGACGTATGAGCAACGAAGCGATAATTGAAGTTGCCGCAGGCGAGATCAAAGTCCTATGCGACCAGCTTCAGGCGAACCCGCCTGACGACCTTGTCCGGATCGGCGCGGTGAACGGCGCCCTGATCGCAGAATGGACCAGCGGCGGGACCACGACGAAGGTCGGTCCCAGCGTTACCACGGAACTGCCCTAGCTCGCGCTAGGCGGATATCGGCGTCGGTGTAGCGATCGCACTCGTGCGGACTCGATCAGCGATCGGCAGGCCCGTGGTCTGCGTCTGAGCACTGCTCAGGCCGCGAGAAAGCTCACTGACACCACGAGCCCGCCTTCGGGCTGCGGCTCGGCGGTGATGACTGCGTCGTGCGCGTTGGCGATCGCCCGGGCGATCGACAGTCCGAGACCGTGACCGCTGCTCTGCGGCGCGGTGCGGCCGGCGTCGAGCCGCTGGAAGGGCTCGAACAGCCGGTCGACCTGATCGGGGGGAACCACGGGCCCGGTGTTCGTGACCGTGAGGAGAGAGCGTCCGGCCTCGGTCGCGGTGCTGATCTGGAGGCGCCCGCCGGGGTGGTTGTAGCGCTCGGCATTGTCGGTGAGGTTCGCCACCAGCCGCTCGATCAGCGCTCGGTCGCCGGAGATGGGGGCGGGTCCGAGCTTGGGCTCGACCTCGAGCCCGAGCCGCTCGGCCTCGGGGCGGGAGGCGAGCAGGACGTGATCGGCGACCCGCGAGAGATCGAGCCGTTCGCGGCGCCCGAGGCCGCGCTCGCTGCTCGCCAGGGTGAGCAGCCCCTCGAGCAGCCGCTCCTGGTCCCGGCCCGACGCCAATAGCTCCTCGCACGTCGAGCGCAGAGACTCGACTGTCGCGTTGGGATCGGCGAGCGCGACCTGGAGCAGCGTCCGTTCGAGGGTCAGCGGCGTGCGCAGCTCGTGCGAAGCGTTGGCGACAAATCGGCGCTGGGCCTCGAACGACCCCTCGAGCCTCCCGAGTAGCTCGTCGAGGGTGTCGCCGAGCTGCCGGAACTCGTCGTTGGGGCCGGCGAGCGCGAGCCGCTCGTGCAGGTTCCCGGCCGAGATCGTCCGCGCCGTGGTGGTGATCGTCCGCAGTGGACGCAGGACGCGCCCGGCGGCGATCCATCCGAACAGGGCGGAGGCCAGCGTGGTCAGCGCCAGTCCCAGCCACGAGACCGCGAGCAGCCGGCTCAGGTCGGCGGCATGCTGCTGGCTGACCAGGGCGCCAGGGAGCGATGATCGCCCCCGCGGCAGGATGATGGTCTGCTGCCCCGGGAGGACGGGGGTGACGATGACCGAGCGGGGGTTGACGCGGCTGCCCGACGCCGCGACCGCGATCGTCGAGGAGTGCGCGGCCACGAGATAGACGAGCGCGAGGACCAACGTGCCCGAGAGCAGGAACATGCCGGCGTAGAGGAGCGAGAGGCGCATCCTCGCGGTGCGCCGCGGCAGCCGCAGCCAGGAGGCCGGTGCGGCGAACGGCTTGCGCGAGGATGGCATCGCTGCATTCATATGCGGTAGCCGCTCTCGCGGAGCGTCTCGATCAGCGGCGGGTCGCCGAGCTTTGTCCTCAGCCGGCTCATCGTCGTCTTCACCGTGGTGGTGAACGGGTTGGCCTCCTCGTCCCATACCCGCGCAAGCAGTTCTTCCGCCGGCACCACGCGGCCGTCGGCGCCGAGCAGATACTCGAGCACGGCGAATTCCTTCGGGGTGAGGACGAGCGCTCGCTCGCCGCGGATCGCGACCCTCCGGCACGGATCGAGGGTGAGCTCGCCGTGGACCAGGGTCGGAGGCAGCGCCGTGGCCGAGCGCCGCGCCAGCGCTCTGATGCGCGCCACCAGCTCGTCGAAGTCGAAGGGCTTGGGCAGGTAGTCGTCGGCGCCGAGCCCGAGGCCCTCGACCCGATCCCTGATCGTGCTCGCGGCGGTGAGCATGAGCACGCGGCTCTCGCTCCCGTTGGCCACGAGCGTGCGGCACACTTCGTCGCCATGCACCCCGGGCAGATCGCGGTCGAGCACGACGACGTCATAGCGGTGCACCGCCGCGTGGGCGAGCGCGTCGGCGCCGTCGAACGCGAGATCGACGGCGATCCCCTCGCGGCGCAACCCGTCCGCCACCGCCCCCGCGAGCCGCTTGTGGTCTTCGGCGATCAGAACTCTCATCCGGCCGCCAAGGATGACCGATCGCCGGTCACACCCCGGTCACGGCCCTCTGTGACCGGGTTGTCACTCGCCACCGCGTAGAACCCCGGCAGACAACGAGATCACAGGAGGCCGTGATGCACACCATGAAGCTCCGAATTCCGCTCGCGTTGGCGATCGCGAGCGGCGCCCTGCTCGCCGTGGGCTGCGGCGGGGGCGGGGCGAAGCCGACCTCGGGCACGGGCGGCCCCTCGGTGAAGAACTTCGCGTCGTCGGCCTTCAAGTTCACGAACTGCATGCGCGACCACGGCGTCACGAACTTTCCCGATCCCAAGGTGACGAACACTCCGGGCCATCAGTCGGTGGGCATCGCGGTCACGCCGAGCACCACCGGCTCGCCGCGCTTCAAGTCGGCACAGAAGGCCTGTGCCGGAATCCTCCCCAGCCCGTCCGGGAACGGGGGTCCCTCGCCGCAGGAGGCGGCCGCGCACCTGAAGGGCACGCTCGCGTTTGCCACATGCATGCGCCACCACCAGGTCCCCACCTTCCCCGACCCCAACAGCCAGGGAGATATAACCCCGGCGATGCTCAGCGCCGCGAGCCTCAACCTCCACGCGCCCGCGGTGGACGCCGCAGCCAAGGCCTGCGTCTCCTCATCCGACGGCCAGATCACCGCGGCGGACGTTGCGCAGGCGGAGAACGGGGGGTCGTAGCGGGCTGGGGCGTAGGATCAGGCGCCTGAGACGCGTCGAATTGAAGCTGGTAACCCCGCTCGCCCTGTCCGCTGTGGCACTCCTTGCGGCAGGCTGCGGGAACACGGCGCCCTCGAACGCCGGTTTCGCCGCCAAGGCGGATGCCATCTGCGCCTCGTTCAGTGCCGCCGACGCGAAGCTCTCATCATCCGAAGGTGCCGCCGCCATGAACTCCGAGGAGGCGCTCCTCGCGAGCACCCTGACCAAGCTCCAGGCGTTGTCCGCCCCGTTCGACCGCGGCGCTGCATACCAGGCGTTTCTCTACGAGTTCGCGCAGGTGCAGCCGCTCCTGCGCCGGCTCTCCGCCGCGACCGCGGCTCACGACGACGCGAAGATCAGGTCGCTCGAGACGCAGGCACGCACCGTCGAGAAGAACGGCAGCAGCTCGGCCAACGAGGCGGGTCTCAAGGGCTGCGACTGAGCGCGTCGCTCAGCCGGTGATCGACGCTTCGCCGTCCACCAGCGCCTGACGCTCTTCCACGCGAATGTGCAGTCCGCGCCCCACCGCTCTGCGCATCGGGCTCGACGGATCGCAGGCGAGCATGAGCAGCGAAGGCAGCCACAGTGCCGTCGACGGCCCAGGGGCGAGCTCGCCCGAGGCGCCGGCGATCATCGCAAGCGCGGCGACGGCAATCAGGCACCAGCGGAGTCGAAGAAGGGTCATCCACTGACTTCATCGGCTTCTCGGGCCGAAACGATTAGCGGATGCCATGGTGCTCGAGGGCATCCCGACGGGCCCCGCACGCTGCCCCTGGAGCCGGCCTGACGGTTTCCCGGGCACCGGTAACATCCCACGATGGACTGTTTCCCATGCTCGGTGGCCAAGCGTAGGGTTGAGCTCGAGCTCGTCGAGCGCGGCGCCGACTCGAAGGAGATCGCCACGCGCGTGAACGCCATCCGGTGCGCGTTCTGCATGGAGGCGGAGCGCCAGGCGGCCGTGATCGCGCGCAAGCGGTACGCCGCGACCGACTAGCTCCTTCACGCCGCCAAGAAGTCCACGAGCAGGGCGTTCACCGCCTCGGGTGCCTCGAGCTGCATCCAGTGACCGGGGCCGTCGAGGCGCTCATAGCGCCATGGGGCGGCGACGTGGCCTCCCGAGTCGATCATCTGGGCCTCGATGAGGAACGGATCTCCCGAGCTCCACAGGCCCATCGTCGGTGACTGCACCGGGGGCAGGACCGGGCGAGGCCGCAAAAAGGACTCCGGGCGGATGTTCGCGCGGTAGTAGTTGAGGGCCGGGGTGAGCGACCCGTTCGTCTCGAGCTCGGCGATCACCGCGTCGGCGTCGGGATGGCGCGTCCAGGCTCGCAGGTTGGCCCCGTCCCGGGCCGAGAGCCACTTCTCGGCGATCCCCGGGAACTGGAACAGGAGCATGTACCACGACTTCTCGTACTGGGCGAAGCCGGCGCTGAAGAACGCCGCCGGATGGCCGACCGACATCGCGACGAGATGGTCGACGCGCTCGCCGGCGGTCAGGGCGAGCGCCCAGGCGAGCGAGGCCCCCCAATCGTGTCCCACCACGTGCGCTCGTTCGGCGCCGGCGTCGCTCATCACCGCGAGCACGTCGCCCACGAGCAGCTCGCGCCGGTAGGCCTTGACCTCCGCCGGTTTGTCGGATCGGCCGTAGCCCCGCAGATCGGGGACGATGACCCGCAGTCCCGCCTGCGCCAGCGCCGGCACCTGGTGGCGCCAGAGGCGCCCGGAGTCCGGGAACCCGTGCAGGAGCACGACCGGCGGGCCGTCGCCGGTCACCTCGTACTCGATACCCACGCCGTTCGCCTCCACGCGCATGGCGATCTAGAGGTCGGTGGCGGGTTCGCCGCGGCGGTCCACTTCGACGGCCGACGGTCGTTCGCGCAGGGCCGCGAGCCACGCTGCCGCCCGCGGGTACTCCTCGGGGTCGGGCGCGAGCTCCGGCTTCCACGCCGGCAACCGGACGGCGAGCGGGATCACGGCGAGATCGACGAGCGTCGGCGAGTCGCCGCCCTGCAGCCACGTCCCCTCGGTCCGCGACAGGAGCTCCTCGACCGTGGCCCAGCGCCGGACCAGGCGGCCGCGGAGCACCGAGACGATCTCCGGGTGGTCGCCGTCGGCGAGCCCGAAGGCCTCCTTGCGCATCGCGAGGAAGAAGTTCAGCGTGAGCTCGTCGTCGACCCAGCGCAGCATTCCGCGGGCGGCGGCCCGCGCCGTCGCTTCGGCGGGCCACAAGGACGGTTCGGGCTGAATCTCCTCGAGCCACTCGCAGATCGCCGTCGACTCGGGGATGGCGACGTCGCCGACTTCGAGCACGGGGACCCGATTGCTCGGATTGAGCGCCCTCAGCCTCGCCGGGCGCTTGCGTGGATCGATCTCGAGGAGCTCCACGCCGACACCCTTCTCGGCGAAGGCGATGCGCGCCTTCCCGGCGAAGGGCGAGAGCTGCCAGGACCAGAGGCGGGGAGTGCCCACGACGGCGAGCTTAGCGCCGGCACGGGGCTCGCCCGGTGGCGAAACTGCTGCGATCCTGACCTGCCGCCCGTGCGGATTCACACAAGGCCCTTTAGGCGATTCTTCGGGTACCCGGCGTTTTGAGGCAGATATTCGTGTAATTTCATGGTGCGGGTTCAAGGCGGGTGTTTGCGCTACCGAGTTCCGAGGGTAAGGCAGCGTTTCGTCTCACCTACCAGCCCGCATCCCCTCACTTGTGACCCTAATCCTCGGCATCCTGCTCGCGTTCGCTTGCGCTCTCGCGACGAATATCGGCTTTATCTATAAGCATCGCGGAGCCTGCTCCGCGCCCTCCGTCGACGTGATGCGGCCGTTCCGCACTACGCGCCAGCTCTACGCCTCGCGCTGGTTCGCCGTCGGCATGCTCGTCGCCACCGTGGCGTGGATCTTCCACGTGGCCGCGATGGCGGTGGCGCCCCTCTCGGTCGTCCAGCCCGTACTCGCCGGCGGGGTCGTGCTCCTCGCGGTGATGGCCGAGAAGATGCTCGGCGTCCGCGTCGGAACCCGGCAGTGGGTCGGCCTCGGGCTCACCGCCGTCGGCCTCATCCTCCTCGGCCTTACGCTTCCCGCGACCCACGGCGCGCAGTCGCGCTTCTCCCTTCCCGGGATGATCGCCTTCGAATCCGGTCTCATCATCTTCGGAGCGCTGCTCATCATGGGCCCGCGCATCGGCGCCCCGGCGCAGCATCACGGCTTTATGCTCGGCGCCGCGGCGGGAATCATGTTCGGCGTCTCCGACGTGGCGATCAAGGCCATCTCCGGCCTCGTCGGCAGCGCGGGCATCGCCGGACTCGTATCTCCGTGGTCGGTCGTGACCGTGGGTGCCTCCGTGGTCGCCTTCTTCGCCTCGGCCAAGGGCCTTCAGGACGGGGAACCGGTGGCCGTGATCGCCATCACCGGGACGGCGGCCAGCGTCGCCGGCATCGTCGGCGGCATCATCGTCTTCGGCGACCCGATGCCCGGCAACCCGGTCGTCCTCATCATCCAGTGCCTGGCTTTCGCTTCCGTCGTCCTCGCCGCCTGGCTGATGCCGGCGCCGGTGCGGGTAGCAGCACCTGCCCTAGCCGCGAGCTAGTGCAGCGTTCCGCAAGGGACTTCAGGAACGGTGCACTAGGCTAGATGCCGACCTGCCCGGGGTGGCGCTCGGCCCACCGGGCGACGCGGGCTGCGAGCTCGGCGTCGGGCCGGATGCCGGCGGCGAGGCCCCACCACAGCAGCGCCTGCGCGACCATCGGATAGACGACGCGCTTGATCCCGTTGTGGTCGCGCATCACGCCGTTGGCGCGCGTGTTCGCGACGATGCTCACCTCGCCCGAGGGAAAGATCCGCGTGCGCTCCCAGGCCAGGCCCCGCGCGATCGTCGCTCGCAGACGCGCGGCCAGGGGATCCCGGGGGAGCCAGGCGAGGTACTGCTCGGCGTAGGCCATCCCGCGCGCCTGGTAGGACGAGTCGTAGCCGCCGAGCTCCGGCTCGACGCCGTCGCGAAGCTGGGCATCGATGCCGAGCTCGAGCGCCTCCCGCGCTCGCCTGAGCAGGAGCCGGTCGCCGGTGAGCACGGAGGTGAGACCGAGCGCCGCGGCCACGAGGAAGCGCCGATGGGTATACGGCGCATCGCTCGCCAGTCCGGCGCGCCACACGGCGGTGCCCACCATCCAGCGGGCCGCCGCATGCAGGCGCGGAAGGTACGAGTCGACGTGGGCGAGCAGGTGCGGCGGTAGCGCGATCCCTCCGGCCCCAGCCCCGCGCAGCACGAGCATGAGCTCGGCCACCGCCTCGACGAAGAACGAGGTCGAATGGAAGGGGTCGCTGGTGGCGGGGAAACCGCCTCCCGGACCCTGGCGGGCGAAGCCCCAGTCGAGCTCGCGCAGCCCAAGCCGCCACACCGCCCGGTCGTGGCGCAGCACGCCGGCGATCACCGCCTCCTCGCCGTGGCGCTGCTCTTCGATGTAGAACCCCGGCACCTCCCCACGCTCCCACTCGGCGTTGACCCCGTTCGCACCATCGGCCGCGACACCGCGCACAAGGGCCTGCGGGTGCGCATAGAGCACGC
The DNA here is from genome assembly GCA_036510175.1 of Solirubrobacteraceae bacterium. Taxonomy (GTDB): domain Bacteria; phylum Actinomycetota; class Thermoleophilia; order Solirubrobacterales; family Solirubrobacteraceae; genus Palsa-465. The sequence goes on from DATCEM010000475.1 coordinate 9,731, forward strand.
GCTCGAAGGCGGGGCCGAGCTCCAGGCGGGTGTCGAGGGGGGCGTCGAGGGGGGTGCGTGTGG
>DATCEM010000476.1:0-3261 GCA_036510175.1 Solirubrobacteraceae bacterium
GGCGACGCGGCGCCGGCCGGGCACACTGATCTCGATCACGCTCGGTTGCTCCTCGATCAGGCCCCACCACCACGCCGCCGTCGCATGACTGAGCGCCGCGCCGGACCCGGCCGCCAACAGGGCCGCCGTCAGCTCCCCCTCCACCGACAGCGCGGTATGGCCGACCGTGTAGACACCCGGGTAGCGCCAATGCAGCCGGCCCGTGCTCGCCCAACGGGACACCGTCGACTTGGCCACCCCACAGTCCCGCAGCTGGAGCACGTCGATCGCCCCCCACTGCGCTCCGGCGACACAGGCGACATGCGCGATTCGAGCGGCGCCCGGGGCCCGCGTGGGGGGGCGGGCGGCGCGAACCTCTGTCGTTTGGTCCCGCCCCGCGGGACTGATCGACATCGGTTCGGCCCGGGGATCCGGGGGGGCGCGAACTTCTGTCCTTTGGTCCCGCCCCGCGGGACTGATCGACATCGGTTCGGCCCGGGGATCCGGGGCGGCTTGGCTCACCCCGCCACCGTGGCACCCAGCGTGTGACCGAACAAGACGCGTTCGTGCCAACTTCGCGCCAAGCACGTAACAGCTTCGCCGCCAGCTCAAGGCCGCCGAGGCCAGCCCGCCCCGGACGTCGACGGCCGGTCCCCGCCGGTGCTCCGTCGACCTCTGCCGCCCCCGAACTACAATTTAGGGTTTAAGCGAGGGCTGCCCGCCGCACGGGACCGGGGGCTGCGGCGGAACAACCCTCGCTGTTCACAAATCTAATGTACGTAGACCCTCGAACGTTCGACCGGTGGCTCCGATGTCAGAAGACGGACAGTCTGCTCCCTACTTGTGGTCATCCCGCTGGCCGGGCGTTGCGGGTGCCGGTAAGCAGGAGCCCCGCTGCGCAGGTGACCACGAGCACCGCTGCCCCCAGAGTTTCCAGGTAGAAACCGACCTGGGGCACGTCCTTGGCTTTCACGAATCCGGTGACGAACCCGCTCGCGTCGGCGTCGGGGAGATCGCCGATCAACGCGATGAGAATGGTGAGGATTCCTAGAGCGCCCAGGGCCAGCAGCGGGGTGCGGCCGGCCGATCGCGAGGCTCCGAAGGCGAGGACGATGGCCAGCAGCCCGACGGGAATCAGCGCGTATGCGTGGTGGCTCCCCGTGCGCACTGTGTGGAGGGCGATTCTGCTTGTGGCGGAGTCCTGTTTGTAGAGCGGCGTAAACTCGGCGACAAGGAGCAGCAGCGCGCCGATCAGGCCGCCGGCGAGCACGCTCAGCGAGATCGGTGCAGGCGCCTGGGATTGCGGCGGTGCTCTGCTATATTCGGGCTTCGCCTCGGGCGGCGTGGCGCTCATACGTGCTCGCTCCTGAGCGTTAAGGATCCACACGATGGAGACGCCGACCGAATAGACACTCGCCCGGAGCCGACACCTGCGTCGTGAAAGGGCCCTGTGGGCCCATTTTTATGCTCGCAAGTCGACTGCCGACCCGAACCCTCTGACCCATAAATAGCTCTCATGCCACGCTCTTTCTCACTCAAAAACACCCGCAATATCGGGATCATGGCTCACATCGACGCCGGTAAGACGACGACGACCGAGCGCATCCTCTATTACACCGGTCGCACTCACAAGATGGGTGAGGTTCACGAGGGCGCGGCCGTCATGGACTGGATGGAGCAGGAGCAGGAGCGCGGGATCACGATCACCTCGGCGGCCACCACCTGCGAGTGGAAGGACCACCGGATCAACATCATCGACACCCCGGGGCACGTCGACTTCACCGTCGAGGTCGAGCGCTCCTTGCGGGTCCTCGACGGCGCGATCGCCCTGTTCGACTCCGTCGCCGGCGTCGAGCCGCAGTCGGAGACCGTGTGGCGCCAGGCCGACAAGTACCACGTCCCCCGCATCGCCTACATCAACAAGATGGACCGCATCGGCTCGGACTTCGACCGCGGCGTGCAGACGATGATCGATCGTCTCGGTGCACACCCGGTCCCGATCCAGCTGCCGATCGGCTCCGAAGGGAACTTCCGCGGGATCGTCGACCTGGTGGAGAACAAGGCGACCCTGTATCTGGACGAGCTCGGCAAGGAAGTGGACGTCGTCGACGTGCCGGCAGAGCTCGTCGACGAGGCCAACGCCGCTCGCGAGCACCTCCTCGAAGAGGTCTCTCACTACGACGACGAGCTGCTGGAAATGATCCTCGAGGAGCAGGAGGTTCCGGCCGCGCGCCTGCGGCAGGCGATTCGCGCCGCGACCCTGGCCGCCGAGCTGACCCCCGTCCTGTGCGGGTCGAGCTTCAAGAATAAGGGCGTGCAGCCCCTGCTCGACGCCGTGATCGACTACCTGCCGAGTCCGCTCGACGTCCCGCCGGTCGAGGGCATCGAGCCCGACAAGTCTTCCGAGAGCGGAGGGCGCGAAGCCGTGCGTCACGCCGACGACGACGAGCCCTTCGCGGCGCTCGTACACAAGATCATGGCCGACCCCTACGTCGGCAAGCTCACCTACTTCCGCGTCTACTCGGGCAAGCTCTCCGCCGGCTCGCGCGTGCTCAACGTGTCGACCGGACGGACCGAGCGGATCGGCCGGATCCTGATGATGCACGCGAACGAGCGCGAGGAGCTCCAAGAGGTCTACGCGGGCGACATCGCCGCCGGGGTGGGGATCAAGCAGGTCTCCACTGGCGACACGCTCGCTGCGCCCGACCATCCGATCAAGCTCGAGACGATCGTCTTCCCCGAGCCCGTGATCAAGGTCGCGATCGAGCCCAAGACGAAGATCGACCAGGAGAAGATGTCGACCGCGCTGGCCCGCCTCGCCGAGGAGGACCCGACGTTCCAGGTCCGCACCAACGAGGAGACCGGCCAGACCGAGATCTCAGGAATGGGCGAACTTCACCTCGAGGTGCTGGTGGACCGGATGCTGCGCGAGTACAAGGTCGACGCGAACGTCGGCCGCCCGCAGGTCTCCTATCGGGAGACGATTCGCGGCACGGCGACCAAGGTCGAGGGCCGGTTCGTCCGCCAGACCGGCGGCTCGGGCCAGTACGGGATCGTCTACATCAACGTTGAGCCGGCTCCCGGCGAGGGCTTTGAGTTCATCAACAAGGTCCGCGGTGGCTCGGTTCCGACCGAGTACATCCCCGCCGTCGAGAAGGGCGTCGAGGACGCGATGTCCAACGGGCCGCGCGCCGGCTTCCCCCTCGTCGATGTCCGCGTGACGTTGACCGACGGCAAGTCCCACGACACCGACTCGTCGGAGATCGCGTTCCGGGTGGCCGG
>DATCEM010000477.1:0-2381 GCA_036510175.1 Solirubrobacteraceae bacterium
GTGAGCGATGCGAAGACGAGCACGGTGAGCGCCGGCAGGCTCACGACGAGCCGCAGACCGGGCTCTCGCCGGGCACGCGCGAGCGCCGCCAGGATCAGGGGGAGCGCTCCGAGGAGCACCGCGCCCGACCCCACGAGGGCCAGCGCCTGGACGGAGAAGTGCACGGCACCGAGCAGGTGATGCGCCTTGCCGGCCGCGGTGAACGGTGAATCCTCGGTGGTCTTGTAGAACCCGAACCCGGCAGCGGCAAAGGCCACCCAACAGGCCAGCACGCTGCTGGCGCTGGCCCGCATGCGGTCGGCGGGTCCGACGAGACCGGCAACGGCGGCCGGGGGACGCAAGTGAGCGAGGACCGCGCCCCACACCAGGTTGAGCACCGTCGCGATGCTCGTCGGCGTCTCGTCGAGCAGGGCGCTCATCTCCTGACCGTACCGGCGCCGAAAGGCCAGCGGGTAGAGCGCCAGCGCCAGCCGCGCGAACCGACGGTTCATGGGATCGCCGTGGCGACGCGTAGGCGGTCGAGCCCGGTGCGGGCCACGCGCTCGAGGGTTTGCAGATGCTCGTTCAGCGCTGCGCTCCCCGTACCGGTCAGCCGGTAGGGACGCCGGCGGTCATCGGCGGGGAGGGCCTCGATCAGACCCTTCTCCTCGAGGCGGGCCAGCGCGCCGTAGAGCGTCCCCGGCCCGAGGCGCACGCCGCAGAGCGCTTCCACGTCGCGGGTGATGGCATAGCCGTGCTTGGGCCCTTCGGCGAGGCTCGTGAGCACGAGCAAACCGGGGTCCGTAGATCGCTCTCCGATGGATCGCATAACGTAATAGTACACATGCGATCCCCGCCGGTCCAGCGAGGGCCTAACCGGGGCGGTGGGCGAGAACCTGGTAGATGCCCGTGAAGCTGATGCGGAAGCCCTCCCGAGCGGCGCGGAGGTACAGGCGCCACACCCGCATGCGCTCGGGCCCCGCGAGCCGCTCGGCGGCCGCGGCGTTGGCGTCGAGCCGCTCGATCCAGTGCCCGAGCGTGGTTGCGTAGTCCTCGCGGAACCCCTCGACGGTGTCCGTCTCGAGCCCCGCGCGCTCGAGCGCCGTCTGGATCCGCGAGAGGTGCAGCGGCGCGGCATCGGGAAACACGTAGCGCTCGGAGAACGGCCCCGCCTCGGGGTCTCCGTGGCGCAGGCGCGCGATGCCGTGGTTGAGCAACCGCCCGCCGGGAGCCAGCAGGGCGGCGAGCCGGGAGGCGTAGGCGTCGATCTGGTTGCTGCCGACGTGTTCGACCATGCCGATCGAGGAGATGGCATCGAACGATCCCGAGAGATCGCGCCAGTCCATCACCTGCACCTCGACGAGATCGGAGAGGCCCGCCGCCTCGACGCGCTCGCGCGCGAGTCGTGCCTGAGGCTCGGAGAGGGTGGCGGCCTTGACGAACACTCCATGCCTGCTCGCGGCGTGGATGGCGAACGATCCCCAGCCGCATCCGACGTCGAGGACGTGCTCGCCCTCGCGCAGGCCGAGCTTGTGGCATACGAGCTCGAGCTTGGTCTCCTGCGCCTCCTCGAGCGTCGTCGCCCCACGCGAGAAGATCGCGCAGCTGTAGGTCATCGATCGATCGAGGAAGAGAGCGAAGAACTCGTTCGAGACGTCGTAGTGGTGACGGACCGCCCGCGCGTCACGGCCCGGAGAGTGCCGCTGTCCCTGCGGCTTGTGCTCGATCGCCGGCGGCGGCGGCAGGAGGCCGAGGCCGTGCGCCTGTATCGCGGCCAGGAGCAGTCGGCGCCGCGCGGCGCCGTCGAGCGGCGGCGGCTGCCAGGAGCGGAGCAGGCGGATCGCCTCGTCGAGATCCGAGACCGAGATCTCGCCGCTCACGTAGGCGCGGCCGATACCGAGCTGTCCCGGCGCGCGCAGCGCGTGACCCAGGGCCCGTGGGGAGCGCACCGAGAGCACGGGGCCGCCGCCGTTCGTCGACGGCGTGACCACGCCGTCCCACCACTCGATCGAGAAGGGCCGGTCGGGCAGCGCGTCCTCGATCGTCGCCCGCAGGCGGGCCGGGCGGGCGAGCATCGCTCCCCGGGCACCGGCGGGGCTCAGGGTGGACGGCGCCTCGGGGGCTTCGCGTTCCTCGATCACGGCACGGGAGGGTAGCGATGCCGCGCGCGCACGCGTCGCGTCACGGCCGCGGGAAGCGCTCTCGCGCGCGCTCGACGTCCGCCTTCGCGTCGCAACCATCGAGGTGGTCGTTGACGAGCCCCATGGCCTGCATGAACGCGTACACGGTGGTCGGGCCGACGAAGCGCCAGCCTCGCCGCTTGAGGTCCTTGGCGAGCGCCGTGGACTGGGCCGTGAGAGGGCGCTCGGACAGGGCGGCGCGGTCGAGGGGTCCCGGCGAGG
>DATCEM010000478.1:0-4412 GCA_036510175.1 Solirubrobacteraceae bacterium
ATGAGCTTGAGCGTGATGTTCCCCGTGAACCCGTCCATGACGACCACGTCGGCGGCGCCGGCCGCGACCTGGGTCCCTTCGATGTTGCCGATGAAGTTCAGGCCCATTCCCGCCGGGCCCGCAAGGCGCTCGTGCACCGCGACGAGGTCGGGCGTTCCCTTGGCCGGCTCCTCGCCGTTGGACAGGAGCGCCACGCGCGGGGACTCGATGCCCATCACCGCCTGGGCGAAGGCGGACCCCATGTAGGCGAACTGGAACAGATGCTCGGGCCGGCAGCTCACATTCGCGCCGACGTCGAGCAGGAGCACCGGCGAGCCCGGGATCGGCATCGGGAGCGCGAGCGCGGGCCGGTGGATCCCGCGATCGCGGCGCATGTTGAAGAGCCCGGCGGCCAGCGCCGCCCCGGTCGAGCCACCGGAGACCAGCGCCTGGGCGCGACCGTCGGCGACAGCGCGCGCGGCCTGGACGATCGACGCCTCAGGCGTCGAGCGGACGGCAGCCACCGGATCGGTGGCCTTGGCGATCGACACCGGCGCATCGATCACCGAGACGCCGCTGGGAACGGGACCGATCTCCTGCGCCGGCCCGAAGAGCAGCACGCCGATTCCGGACTCAGCGGCCTGCGCTGCTCCGGCAGCAACCTCCGCAGGTCCGAGATCGGCCCCGCACGCATCCACAGCGACCGTGACCACGGCCGGGTTGGCTACTCGACCGCGTCGCCCGCGGGGACGACGACCGTACGCCCCTTGTAGCTGCCGCATACGGGACATACCCGGTGCGGAAGCCGAGGGCTGTGGCACTGCGGACAGGCGTTGTGCGTGGGCGCGGTCAGCTTGTGCTGCGCGCGCCGCTGGGCGGTGCGGGCGTGTGACTGCTTCTGTTTAGGGACTGCCATGGCGCGCAGAGTGTAGTGACCCCGCGGCGCGAGCCCGTTCCGACGTGCGCGAGCCGCTCTAGTCGAACCTCAGCTCGGAGAGCTTGGACCACCGCGGGTCGGGCTCTCGCTCGTGTCCATGCTCGGGATCAGCATGGTTCAGGTCGGCTCCGCACACCGCGCACAGGCCGGCGCAGTCCGGCCGGCACAAGAGCTTCTCGGGCAGGCTGAGCGCGAGCGCGTCGCGCGCCCAGGCGGCGAGATCGAGGACCTCGTGCTCGACGTAGGGGCTCTCGAGCTCCTCGCCTTGGCCGGGCTGTGAGATCTCGAGCGCGTCGACGTGAAACTCCGGCTCCGCCGGCTCCAGGCAGCGCATGCACGGGCCGACGAGGGAGGCGGCGAAGCGCAGGCGCAGCGCGTACCCGCTGCCCGTCGTACGTGAGATATCGAGCCTCGCCTGCACAAGCTCGGGATCTACGAGGTAGCGATCGCCCCCGATCACGAAGGGCGGGATCGCCACCGTCAGATCGAGCCATCGGCCCTCCCCTGAGGTCAGCCGCAGACGGCCCAAGTCGAAGGTGTCGGTGCGTGGCGCTATGGCTCCAGATTAGCGTCCGCCGAACTCGGTTTCGCGGGCTCGCTCCGATCGGCCCAAGAACCGCTCGACCTCGCGGGCGTCAGCTTCGAGCGCGGCCGCATCGACAGGCGCGAGCCGGCCGAAGGGCGCTATGGCAACCGTTCCCCCGCGCATGCTCCAGATCGCCACGGCGCGGCCGCGGACGAGGGCGAAGGGACGGAACAGCCCGTTCACGGTGAGGACGACCTTATGTTTCTGGACGATCGCGTCGCGCGAGCGCCATCCGAGCAGAACCGGGTCAAAGGCGCCCAGCAGGCGGGGCGGCGGCAGCTCGGCGGCGGGTGAGCGCGTGCGGTGCTCGATGAGTCCGTCGGAGCGCTCGACGAGCTCGGGCGCGATCGCCGCGAGCCCGGCGCGCGCGTCGCGCAGCGGAAGACCGGCCCACTTGGCGAGGTCGCGATCCTCCGCCGGCCCGTGCCCGATCAGGTAGCGCCGGGCCAGCTCGGCGAGCGCCCGATCTCGGGGCATCGTCGGGAGTTCGCCGAACCAGTCCCGCACGAGCACGAAGGCGTGCTCGGAGGCGATCATGGGCCCTCGGACGATCAGGCCACGCAGCGAAGCGAGCGCCAGCAGGTGGACGATGGCCTGACCTTCGGTCCGCACTCCGGCGGCGCTGATGCGCTCGCGAAGCTGCACCCGAGTCAGCGGGCCCTCCTGGCCGAGCGAGCGCTCGATCACCTCCACCCCGCGCTCGGCCGCAGCCGCGGAGACGCCCTCCTGAGCGAGGCGGCGGGCGTTGCCGGTGAGCAGCGGCGGTGTCGTCAGCGCGTGGAGCCACCGATAGTCCTCGACCCGGACAAGGTGCAGCGTGCCGCGACCGAGGGTGGTGATGAGCAGCGAACGCGTCTCGCTGAGCGCACGGTCCACATCCGCCGCGCTCAGTCCCGTGCTGCGTGCGCGAACCGCCAGGCGTGCGCCGCGCGGGTCCTGGCCCTGGATCGCCAGCAGGCGCTCGGCGACCGCCTCGGCGCTCGTGGCGGGCGGCCCCGCGAGGAGCTGCGAGGTCAGCCGCTCGGCGATGATCTGAAGCTCGGAAGTGGCGGCACGGGCGGGGATCGGGCCAGGGTAGTCGCCGCCCGGCCGGCACGGCCCGTTTACGCCCGCGGCCGCGCCGCCTCACGCGCGTGGCAGCTCGAGCCCGGCGGGTAGAACGCCGCGCTCGATGAGCGCATGGATGTCGCCGGCGCGTCGAGGATTGAGGAAGACGTGGCGCTGGCCGACGCTCGGCTTGGCCACGAGCAGACCCGCACCGACGAGCCGCTCGCCGATCTCGATCGCCAGCGCCCGCTCGTTACCCGCGAAGCCTCTCGCGAGGTGAGCGACATCGGTGTGGTAGCCACCCCACTTGCCCATTCCGGCGAGGCGCTGGAGGATCCGTCGTGCCGCCCGCAGCGAGGGGTCCTGCTCTTCGTGCGGACGGGTCGTGTCCACGCTCGCGCCGAGCATCGCCAGGACGGCATCCTCGTGCTCGGCGGACGCCTCGTCGGCCGGGCGCCCGCCAAGGAGCGCGATCGCCTCCGCGGTGCGCAGCGGGTGGTCGTCCCCGATCGGAGCACGCAGGTCGCTGACGCCGTCGAGGACGCCCGAGGGCACCGCGTAGGCACGAGCGCGCAGGCGGTCGATGCCGGTGGCCTCGTCCTCGAAGGCGAGGACGGCGAGCTCGGCGGCATCGCTGCTCTCGGAGGTCGGGAGCGGGAGGGCGAGCACGAGCCGCTCCCCGAGCGCGCCGGCGCGCAGCTCGAATGCTCGGGCTCCCGCCGGGCGGCCGTGCGGCGCCTTGCTTGCACCCGATCCTCCCGTCGCCGCGGGGCCGCAGGCGGCCGCCGCCTGGACCATGGCGCCGACGAGCGCGGCGGTGAGGAGCCAGGCGCGCTCGCCGACGGCGCCCGGGTCGGCGCGAAGCGCTTGATCGACAGGCGCCACCGCGACCAGCCACCCATGGTCTCGGCGGCCGGAGGCCGCATCGCCCGAGCCCTCGGTCGGCCTTGCCTCGAGGCCCGGCACGACGGCGAGGGCGACGGTGACCGGGCGGGCATAGCCCGAGCGCGGCAGAGCGAGCTCGGACTCTCCGATGAGGAGCTCATCGACCAGCGCGGAACGCAGTCCGGCGAGGCGCTCGCGGGGAGCGCCGACGCCGCCCGCGTCCGCCAGGGCCGCCTCGAAGCCGAGCTTGGCCGCGCCGCGGTGAGAGCTGTCGATCGACACCATATGGCCAGGTTACGACGGTCGCCTGTGCTCCCTCCCCCCCATCGCTACGTCGACGGCGTGCTTTCTCCATCATTCATCTGATGTCGAACTGGTTCAGGGTCTACGGCTTCGCGGATGTGCACGACCAGCTCCTTGTCGGCGCGTATCCGCTCGACCACGACGATGTGAGCATGCTCGCGTGGATGAAGATCGAGCGCATTCTCAATCTCGTCGAGGACGCGGAATACGAGCCCGGCGAGCGCGAGGAGCTCGAGGACGCGCTGGACGAAACCGGAATCGAGGAGCACCGGCTCAGCCTCACCGACTACGGCCGCTTACCTGCCCCCGAGCTCGAGCAGGCTGTGGGGGAAGTCATCGAGTGGCTCGAGGAAGGGCACCGCGTATATCTGCACTGCCGAGCTGGATGGCAGCGCTCCGCCGCCGTCGCCGCCGGCGTGGTGGCGCTGATCGAAGGCGTGGAGATCGAAGAAGCCCTCGATCTCGTTCGTCAGCGCAAGCCATCCGCCGACCCGCTCCCCCAGCAGCGGGAGGACCTCCTGAAGTGGTGGGCCGAGCGCGACCCGAGTCCTCCCCGAGGGGAGGCCGATGACCAAGCGCCTGGCCCGAGCGACGAAGGTGGCGAGGACATGACCGAGGCGAGGGAGGAGACCGACGATCTCCTGCGGTGGTGGGCCGATCGCGACCCGGGCCCGC
>DATCEM010000479.1:0-3925 GCA_036510175.1 Solirubrobacteraceae bacterium
CGTGCGCGCGCTCGCGGAATCCGGCCTACCCGCCTCGGCGCCGGTCGTGACGGCGCTCCGCGAGCGTCTGTCAGCCGGTTGAGCGCTGCCGGCTAAGGAGAATCGAGCACCGCTCGGGCACGCGCCCGCTCGGCTTGCGCCGCGCGCACGGCATCCCGCGCCCGCTCCCTGCGCTCGTCGCCGGGAAGGAGGGCAAGGTTGACCTCGACCAGACCGGCCGCCGACTGGGCGGTGGCAGCGGCGAGCTCGGCCGCGGCCACCGCGTCGGCCCGGAGCGTCGCCTCGCAACCCTGAGCGATGGCCGTCGCGAGGGCGGTGCAGTCAGCGGCAATCGTGGCGATGAGCAGGGGAGCATCGGCGGCGCGCAAGAGCGCTGCTCGTAGCGCCGCGTCACGGCCGGTCCCGGCCGGCATGCTCTCGAGCGCCGCGCGAGCGGCGGCATAGGCGGTGGCGTTCTCGGCCGCGGCGGCGCCGGCGCGACGACGTAGCTCGGCGCTCTGCACCGCGACCCCGCGCGCGTCGGGCCAGGAGTCGAGCGAGGTCCGCGCCACCGCCTCACAGAGCCCGGCAGCAAGCGCGACCACCCCGCCCGCCACCGCTCCGGCACCGCCGCTGGGAGAAGCGACGGCAATCTCGGCAGCGACTCGATCCAGAGCGCTGGCGGGCCCGGTCACCGCGTCCGCTCCTCAGCGCCCAGCAGGGCCGCCGTGATGGCCGAAGCGCCGTGCCTGGCCCGGGGGCAGCCCGCCACCATGGCCGGGCGGGCCGGGGCGAACCCCGGGGGAATGGGGACCGGCGGCGGGCGCCTGCTGCGGCGGCGTGTGCGCCAGCGCCGCGCCCAGGGTGGCGAATGCGGCGCTCAGGGGGGGCGCGGCGGCCGAGCGGATCTGGCCGTGCTGCTCGAGCATGCTCACCTGCTGGGCGACGCTCGCGAGCTGGTGCTCGGCGCTCACTGCACCGCCCGTCTCAAAAGCACCAAAGGCGGTGGTCAGGCCGGTGGCGATCTGCCGCGCGGCCTGAGCATCGATCGCCCCCGACCGGACGTCCCGGCTGATCAGCGTGGTCAGCGCGCGGGCGTCTCCTCGAAGGCTCGCGGTGGGCTGCGGGGTCGCGGTCGCAGGGGTCCGCGCCGGCGCGGACCCCTGCCGGGACGCAGCCTGCCGGGACGCAGCGTTCCGGGACGCCGCGTCCCGGGTCGCCGCGGTCCGGGTCGCCGCGGTCGCCTTCGCTGCGGTCTTGCTCGCCGAGGACGCACTGGAGCGTGCCCGCCCCTGTGCTGCTGTCGCCGATCCTGCTGCCGCGGCGCGGGGCACGACCGCCGCCGGATGGGGCGAGCTCCCGCCCGAGGTGAGAATGACGAGCGCAATGGCAACGATCGCCGTCGCGAGCACGCCCGCCGCGATCAGGCGCCCGCGCGAGGCGCGCGCGGGGGTCGGCGCGCCCTCGGGCAGGCGCGCGGTCGGCGCGCCCTCGGGCAGGCGCGCGGTCGCCGGCCCGGCATCGGCGGCGCTGCCCGACGGAGCGGCGAGGCGGTTACGCACGTCGGTCGCGCTCGGCGGCCGGTCCTCGGGCGCCTTGCCGAGCATGTGCATGACGAGCGTGCTCAGGGCCGGGGAGACGCGAGGGTTCTCGGCGTCCGGTGGGTCCGGCTCGTTGTTCGCCTGCTGGTGCATGATGGCGGCGAAGCCCCCCGCGGTGAACGGGGGGTGCCCGGTGAGCATCGCATAAAGGACGCAGCCCAGCGAATAGATGTCCGATCGCTCGTCGGCGGGCTTGCCCAGCGCCTGCTCGGGAGCCATGTAGGCCGCGGTGCCGAGCACGGAGGAGGTCTGCGTCAGGCTGCTCGCTCCCCGCGCGCGAGCGATCCCGAAGTCGAGGACCTTGACCGAACCGTCGTCGGCGACCATCACGTTGGCGGGCTTGATGTCGCGGTGCACGATGCCCGCGCGGTGCGCGGCCGCCAGCGCGTCGGCCACGCGCTCGGCGATGCCCACTGCCCGGTCGGGGTCGAGTGGGCCGTGTTCACGCAGCAGCGCCTCGAGGCTGCGTCCGCCCACGAGCTCCATGACGATGAAGTGCGTCGAGGCGTCGGCGCCCGTGTCGTACACGGCGACCACCGCTGGATGATTGAGCGCCGCCGCGGCGCGCGCCTCACGTTCGAAGCGCGCGACGCTTTTCGGGTTCTCATCGGCGATGAGCCAGGGCAGCGTCTTCACGGCCACCGAGCGCGAGAGGACGAGGTCCACGGCTCGGTACACCGTGCCCATCCCTCCGCGCCCGATCACCTCCGCCAGCTCGTAGCGTCCGGCCAGCGTTCTTGGTCCCTCCGCTGGCAGAGGGGTTCTGACGGTCCGGCGCTCGCTCACCGGTTAGCGGGCGTGCGCTCAGTAATAGTGGCGCCGGCCCCCGACCGCGCGGCCCATGGCCCCGAGGATCTCGAGGACGATTCCGACGAGCAGGAGGATCACGCCGATGCCCCACAGAATGGCCAGCTTGTGGACGAGAAGCGCGATGATGAGCAGGAGTACGCCTAGAGCGATCATGAGATGCGATCACCTTCCTAGCCATCTGCGATGGCTGTCCGGGGGCTCCCAGCCGCGTTCTGATCGTCGCGGCTCAGGCACTTTGTAACTACCCGCGCAACATTGCTCTGAAACTCAGGAGAATGCGAGTGGCGATGCGCGAACGGCTACTGCCACCGTGCGCTGCGGCGCTCTACGCCTCGGCCGCCTGTCGGCTCCCTGGGCGCAGGAGCTCGGCGATCTTCGCCTCGTCGATGCCGGCCGAGCGCAGGAACGCCGCGGTACGGTCGGGCGCCAGGGTGCTTTCCGGACCTGGAGCACGAGCGGGCAGCCATTCGCTGGGGAGGACGCGACCGATGTGCCCGCCGTAGTACTCGGGCGCGACCCGCCGCGCCAGCGCCGCGGCCGGGCGCCCCACGATGAGCGGCGCGAGGTCCTCCGAGCACAGGAGGGCGGAGACGTTCACGGCAATCTGAAAGTCGGCTGCGTTGAGCTCGGCGCCGCCCAGCCGCCCCTCGGCGATCCACGCGTCCACCTGATCGAGGCGCTCGCTCAGGAGGTCGACGTCCTCGCGGGCGGCGTCCTCGGTGGCGCGGTGCGCGCCCGTGGCGAGCCGGATGATGACGCCCGCGCCGACACGCAGGAAGATGCGCATGGGCAGTGCCCGCTGGGCGGCCATGACGCTCGCGAATGCCTTGCGGTCACGTCGCGCGGCGGCGTAGAAGATGCGGCGCGTCGCGTTCTGAAGCTCCTCCCCCCAGCGCTCGGCGTCCTGCACCGCCTTGCGCTGCGACGGGTCCGAAGGGAACAGCGGATGCTCGGGCACCAGCTCATCGAGCGCCCGCGAGATCGATCGCGTGCCCTGCACGCGGCGCTCGCCCCACTTGATCGCCGGCACCCCCATGGTCTCGAACCCGAGGGCGAGGAGAATGAACGCATGCAGCCCGGGCGGGAGCTTGACGACCTGGTAGTCGACGCGCTTGTGGTCGAGCATGAGCCGGCCGGTGAGGGCGGAATTGGACCCCGGGAACATGTACAGCTTGATCTTCGCGGCGGAGGCAGCCATACCGGAGGTATTCTAATACCGTGGGTACCGATTCGTCAAGCGCACGCGACCGGAGACGCGGCGCGGCCGAAGTCGGACCCGCAGCGGACCGACTAGCGGCGCCAGAAGGCGAGCCGCTGCACTGAGGCCTTGAGGATGTGGCCCCAGGTGATGTGCCCGGCCCCGCGCTCTGAGATCGCCTCGAATGGGCTGAAGCGCATCTCGCCGCCGGTACCGAGCTCGATCGAGCCATCGTCCTGTCGGGTGCCGTTGACGTAGATCCAACCGCGCTCGATGCGGAAGTTCTCACTCATGGCTCGTAGCGTACCCATGACTCGTCGCCCTGGGCCTGACGAAT
>DATCEM010000480.1:0-3191 GCA_036510175.1 Solirubrobacteraceae bacterium
GGCCGCCGCCCCCTCAGCCTGCGCCGACTGGGCGTGCTCGCGGCTGTCCTTGGAGGAGATGAGGACGGCGGCGAGGATGGCGCCGGCGATGGCGAAGCCGGCGCCGACGAGGAAGGCGCGGTCGAATCCCTTGGTCAGCGCGATCGACGCGTTGTGCACGCCGGCGTGGAGCAGGCTCTGGGTGCGGCTGTTGGCGACGGTGGCGAGGATGGCGAGGCCGAGCGCGCCGCCGACCTGCTGCGAGGTGTTGATCAGGCCCGAGGCGAGACCGGCCTCGTCGGGCTCGATGCCGGTGACGGCGGCGATGGTCACGGGGACGAAGGCGAACCCGAGCCCGAAGGCGGCGAGGAGCGACGGGCCGAGCACGTCGGACAGGTACGAGCCGCCCGGCGTGTGCACCTGCGAGAACCACAGCAGCCCACCCGCGATGAGCACCAGCCCTCCGATCAAGGTGGGCTTGAAGCCGATCCGCGTGACGAGCTGGGCGGCGCCTCCGGCGGAGAGGATGATCCCGATGGCGAGCGGGAGGTAGGAGAGCCCGGTCTTGATCGCCGAGTAGTGGAGCACGTCCTGGAGGTAGAGCGAGATGAAGAAGAACATCGAGAACAGGGACATGCCGACGAGCAGGCCGACGATGTTCGCCCCCCTGAGGGTGCGCAGGCGGAAGATCGAGAAGGGCATGATCGGGTGGCGCTGGCGCAGCTCGATGACCAGGAAGGCGACGAGGAGGGCCGCCGCGCCGGCGAGACGCAGCAGCGTGGCCGTCGAGCCCCAGCCGTCGTTCACCGCCTGGACCACGCCGTAGACGAGCAGCGCGAGGCCGGCGGTGACGGTCACCGCGCCCGGGATGTCGAACGTCTGGGCCTCGTTGCCGGAGCGGCTCTCGGGGAGCAGGCGCGGGGCGAAGGTCGCCGCCGCGATCCCGATCGGGACATTGACGAAGAGCACCCAGCGCCAGCTCAGACCGCTGGTGAGGATGCCGCCGAGGAGCACGCCGACGGCTCCGCCCGCGCCGGCCACGGCACCCCAGATCCCGAGCGCGCGGTTGCGCTCCGCCCCCTCGGAGAAGGTGTTCGTGAGGATCGAGAGCGCCGCCGGCGAGACGACGGCCGCGCCGAGGCCCTGGATCGCCCGCGCGACGATGAGCCACCCCTCGGACTGGGCGAGTCCGCCCCCGAGCGAGGCGAGCGAGAAGAGCACGAGGCCGATCATGAACATGCGCCGGCGCCCGAGCAGGTCGGCCATGCGCCCTCCGAGGAGGAGGAATCCGCCGAAGGTCAGGGTGTAGGCGTTGACCACCCACGAGAGGTCGTCGCGCGAGAAATGCAGGTGGCGTCCGATCGACGGCAGCGCGACGTTGACGATCGATGCATCGATGACGATGACGAACTGCGTCATCGCCAGCAGGAGCAGGGCTAGATTCTTCGCTCTGGGCGTGTCGAGGGACGTCATGGAAGGTGACCTCCGATTCCGGTTGCGTCCGGGACCATACGGAACTATGATTCCGTTTGTCAAGGCACGGAGGGTCAAAGTTCACAGATGAGCACAACAGAAGAAACCAAGCCCGCCCTCCGCGCCGACGCCCGCCGCAACCACGAGAAGATCATCGAGGGCGCGCGCAAGGTGTTCGCCCGCAACGGCGCCTCGGCCCAGATGGAGGACGTCGCCCGAGTATCCGGCGTCGGCGTCGGCACGGTCTACCGGCACTTCCCCACCAAGGAGGCGCTGATGACCGAGCTCGTCCGGCGCACCTTCGAATCCTTCGTCGTGACGTCCCGCGAGGCCCTCGCCGTCGACGGCGAGCCGTTCGAGGTGCTCGCCGACGTGATGCGCCGCAACTCCGAGCTCATCGCCGGCGACGCCGCCGTCCAGCAGGCGATGATGGGCGCCGGGGCGGAAGTCTGGGAGGGCACGGCGTCCGAGCGCCAGCAGCTCGGCCAGGTCTCCCAGGAGCTCGTCGAGCGCGCCCAGGACGCAGGCACCATGCGCCCCGACGTCGGCGCCCACGACATCCCCATGCTCATGTGCGGCGTCTGCGCGACGATGGGCCACACGGCGAAGATGTTCGACTGGCGCCGCCACCTCGAGCTCGCGATCGACAGCCTGCGCGCTCGCTGAAGACCGGGCACCGCTCAGCGCCAAGTGCACCGGGGGTTAGCGACTCGACGTACAAGCTCTGATCCCGAACTATGGCCAGGCGGCTATGGCCGAGCCGCCGGGGCCCTTGCCATCATTGCCTGAGTGGAGTTAGTAGCGCTGACACGGAGCGTGCGGTAATGAGCTACAGGATCGACCCAGACGGCTACTGCATCGTCGATGGGTGTGGCCGCCCGAAGGCCCCCGGTGAGGAGGTCTGCTCTCTGTGCCTCGTCAAACATCCCGACGCCGAGGCCGGCATGCGGAGCACGGCCGCTGCGCCCCGTGAGCTCAAGCCTGAGGTTCTAGATGTGCTCGCGAACGAGGCAAACCTGCCGCGGTGCATCGCCTACCTCTCGAAGGCCGGGGACGTGATCACGCTCGAGCTGACGGGCGAGCCCAGGTTCACCGAAGCCGATGTCGAGCTCGTCGCCGCGGCCCTGTCGAACCTCAGGAAAGCTGCCTGATCGACTACCTGGGCCGGCGGCTTGACGGGATGCGGGACGAAGTTCTAGGGGCGGCGGGCCACCAGCGGGACGTAGTCGAAGTACCGCTGGGTGACCCCGGCGGCGGTCCATTCGGCCCGGAGCCGGGTTCTTCTCTCCACCCGCCGCAGCGCCGAGAGCAGCGAGCGGTTGAGGTCGCGCGCGGTGGCGCCGGTCATATCCGCCTCGATGTGGAAGCCATCACCGATGTGGGCGATCTGCCCCGCTACGAGCCGGCGCAGGAGCGGCTCGATCGCCGCCGGATCGTCGGATCTCACATCGGCGATGAGATGAAAGCGCTGCTCAGGCACACCATCAAGTTACGCGGTGCCCGGGACGGATTCCCCGCGCATGGGTATAGAGCCGCTGACGCGGAGGAACTTCGACCTCAAGGGAAGATTGTCAGCCTCCGGCCCGTCTCCTGATTACATGAACGATCCACTGGCACCCGAGCTCGAGCTCGCTGCGGCGTTGCGGATGACCGCCGCGCCGCCCCAGGGGTGGATCGACGCGGCCGCCGTGCTTCCATCGACGCTGGGCGACCTCGACGAGATCGAGCGGCTCGTGGCG
>DATCEM010000481.1:0-6958 GCA_036510175.1 Solirubrobacteraceae bacterium
GGAACCGACGCGTCGGTCAAGAGCGCGATGGGCCAGATCGCCTCGCTGGGCTTCAACTACGTGCGCATCACGGCGGGCTGGTCCGCCATCTCCCCGGATTCGACCTCGGCGAAGATCCCCGGTGCGCCGTTCTCTCCCAGCAATCCGGCGACCTACCCCTGGGGCGGCTTCCATGAGCTCGATCGCGCGGTGCTCGACGCCCACGCGGATGGGCTCAAGGTGATGCTCGACGTGGCGTTCTGGGCCCCGCGCTGGGCGGTCCCGCTCGGGAGCCCCGACGGCCAGAACCACTTCGAGCCCAACCCGACGCTGTTCGGCGACTTCGCCTCAGCGGTCGCGCAGCGCTACGACGGCGACTTCCCCGACCCCTCCGACCCCGGCGTCGACCTGCCCGCGGTGCAGCTGTACACGATCTGGAACGAGCCCAACGAGTCGGAGTTCCTCGAGCCGCAATGGGAGAAGACCCCCAGTGGCTGGGTGCCCGAGTCGGCCCAGATCTACCGCGGCATGTATGACGACGCGTACGCGCAGATCAAGAGCGTCGACGCCGCCGACAAGGTCCTCATGGGCGCGACCTCAGCGAACGGCTCGACGACCCCGGGCCCGGGCGACGTATCGCCGATCCAGTTCCTCCAGGGGCTGGCGTGCGTGGACGGGAACCTCCATCCGCTGAATATCCCCCAATGCGACGGCTACCAACCCCTGCAAGCTGACGGCTACGCCGACCATCCGTACTCGATGGCCACGACGCCGGGGGCAACCTCGAGCGACCCCGACGATGTGCCCCTCGCCGATACCTCGCGCCTGGAGACGCTCCTGAGCCGGCTCTATCTCCAGGGCAGGATCACCACCGACCTCCCTCTTTACGACACCGAGTACGGCTACGACACCAATCCTCCCGACCCCTACGCGCCGTTCAGCCCGGAGCAGCAGGCGGAGTTCGTCGGCTGGTCCACCTACCTCGCCTGGCGGGATCCGAACACGGTGATGTTTGCCCAGTTCCTGCTCCGCGACTCGCCGCCCGGCCCGGGCGAGCCGGGAACGCGCCAGTACTGGAGCCCGTATCAAACGGGCCTCTACTACGCCAACGGTGAGCCCAAGCCGGCGGCCCAAGCGTTCAAGATCACCCTGTGGGCCCAGCGCCTGCTCGGCCCCGGCTCGCCACTCGTGCTCCTGTTCGGGAAGGTACCCCCCGGATCGAGCCCGCAGATCGTCCAGGTGCAGTCGCTGTCCGGCGCGACATGGACGCCCGTGATCACGCTACTGCCGAGTTGCGGCCTGCAGTCGGAGTTCCTCACCAACGACGCCGGCTACTTCGTCACCACCGCTCCCCTACTCGCGAGCACGGCCACCTATCGCCTCGGCTGGCTCGACCCGAGCGGGAACTGGGAGTACGGCGTGCCGATTCCCGTCGACGCCACCCAGCCGCTCCTCGATACCACGCCGCAGCTACAGCCGGCGTCCTCGGGGCGCCCGACCAGGCAGCGGTAAGACTCAGCCGCCGTTGACCTCGAGGATCACGGCGTCGCCCTGACCGCCGCCGGAGCAGATCGCCGCACACCCGAGACCGCCGCCGCGGCGGCGCAGCTCGTACATCAGCGTCCCGAGGATCCGCGCCCCCGAGGCCCCGATCGGGTGCCCGAGGGCGACGGCGCCGCCGTTGACGTTCACCCTGTCCTCATCGATCCCGAGCATGCGAATCGAGTTCAAGGTCACCGATGCGAAGGCCTCGTTGATCTCCCACAGGTCGATGTCCTCCGCGGACAGGCCGAGCCTCGCGAGCAACTTCTCGGCCGCGAGCGCGGGCGTGCGCGCCAGGTAGGGGAAATCGTCGGCCGACTGCGCGTGACCGACGATCGTCGCGAGCACCGTCTTACCGTGGCGCTGCGCCCACTCCTCGCTGGACAGCACGAGGGCGCCACCGCCGTCGTTGACGCCGGGCGAGTTCCCGGCGGTGTGCGAGCCGTCCTTGGAGAAGATCGGCGGCAGCTTGGCCAGCGACTCGAGCGTCGCGTCGCGCCGCGGAGACTCGTCGACCTCGACCACCGTGTCGCCCTTCTTCCCCTTGACGGTGATCGGCACGATCTCCTCGGGCAGGCGGCCCTCGTCGGTCGCCTCGATCGCCAACTGGTGCGAGCGCAGCGCCCAGCGGTCGAGATCGGGGCGGGTGAGCTCGAGCTCGGCCGCCACCTCGCTCGCCTCCATCGCCATGTGCTTGCCCGAGAACGGGTTGGTCAGGCCGTCGTGAACCATCGCGTCGATCGCCTTGCCGTCCCCCATGCGGTAGCCGAAGCGCGCCTGGGGGAGCAGGTAGGGCGCGCTGGACATCGACTCCATGCCGCCGCCCACCCCGACTTCGAGGTCCCCGGCGCGGATCGCCGTGTCGATCATCACGGTGGCGCGCAGGCCGGAGGCGCACACCTTGTTGATGGTCTCTGAGGAGACCTCCTTGGGGACCCCGGCCTTGATCTGCGCTTGGCGCGAGGGGATCTGGCCCTGGCCGGCCTGGAGGACCTGGCCCATCACCACGTGCTCGACCTGCTCGGGAGCGACGTCGGCGCGCTCGAGCGCGCCCCTTATCGAGGCGCCGCCGAGCTCGGTCGCGTCGAGCGAAGCGAGCCCGCCGCCGAGCTTCCCGATCGGGGTTCGCGCGGCCGAGAGGATGACGGTCTTGGGCATGGTGAGACTCCGTGGTCGAATCGGTTGACGCTGCGCCGCAATGCTAATGGTCCTCGCCCGAGGGCCGGGCACGAAGGTCTCTCCGAGAGTCCACGGGCCTCGGCGCTGCTAGGTTCCTCACGTGCTCATCGAGTCCACGACCGAAGGCCCACTCGGGACCGACGCGGACACGATCGTCATCGGCGTGTTCGAAGGTGACGGCATCGCCCACGACACGCCGGACGGAGCGCTCCAGGCGCTGCTCGATTCCGGGGAGGCGCGACCCGCGTTCAAGCGACTCGCGGTGACCCACGCCGAGGGTCGCCGGTGGATCGTCGTCGGCCTCGGCCAGCGCGCGGCCTTCGACGCCGAGCGGGCGCGGATCGCGGCGGCGGTCGCCCACGGTCGCGCGCGGGAGCTGGGCGCGGAGACCCTGTGCTGGGAGGTGCCGCACCACGTCTCCGATCAGGTTGTGGGAGGCCTCGTCGAGGGGACGGTCCTTCACGCCTACCGGTTCGAGCGCTACAAGAGCGGCGATGGCGAGAGCGGCCGCGGCCCCGAGCGCCTGTTGATCAGCTCCCACCACGAGGTAGCCGACCCCGTCGACACGGCAGCGGTGGTGTCTGCGGCCCAGAACCGCGCCCGCGACCTCGCCAATACCCCGGCCAACGACCTCCCACCCGAGGCTCTGGCCGCACGAGCGCGCGAGCTCGCCGACGAGGGCCACGGGGTGACGGTGACGACGATGGACGAGGCGGAGATCGCGGCAGCGGGGATGGGCGCGTTCGCGGCCGTCGCCCAGAGCTCAGGCCACGGCGCGCGGCTCATCACCCTGCGCTACCGCGGTGCGGGCGCCCAGGGGCCGTTGGTGGCCCTCGTCGGTAAGGCGATCACCTTCGACTCCGGCGGGCTGTCACTCAAGCCCGCCGCCCACATGCACGACATGAAGTTCGACATGTGCGGGGGCGCCGCGGTGATCGAGGCCATCGCAGCACTGAGCCAGCTCGGCGCGCCCGTCGACGTGCTCGGCATCGTCGGCTCGACCGAGAACCTGCCCGGGCCCGGGGCGGTCAAGCCCGGGGACATCGTCCGCGCGCTCGACGGGACGACGATCGAGGTCAACAACACCGACGCCGAGGGCCGACTCGTCCTCGCCGACTGCATCACCCACGCGATCCGCGAAGGAGCCGATCGGATCGTCGACATCGCGACCCTCACCGGCGGCGTGGTGGTCGCGCTCGGAGCGGCCTATTCGGGCCTGATGTCCAACGACGACGATCTCGCCCAGGTCGTCGCCGAGTGCGGGCGAGCCTCCGGCGAGCGCGTCTGGCGACTGCCCCTGGACGCCCAGTACGCGGAGATGATCAAGGGTCGCTACGCGGAGCTGGCGAACACGACCGAACGGCGCGAGGCGACCTCGATCACCGCCGCGGAGTTCCTGCACCACTTCGCCGGTGAGGTCCCGTGGGCTCATCTCGATATCGCCGGCACCGCCTGGGGCGCCCGCCGGCCCTACTACGACAAGCGGGCGACGGGAGTCGGGGTGCGCCTGCTCGTGGGGATCGCCCAGGCCCTGGCGGATTAGGCCCCTCTCGATGGACTTCGAGCTCGACGGTGACCACCGGCTGCTGCGCGACACGGTGCGCGAGTTCGCCGAGCAGGAGGTGGCACCGATCGCCGAGGAGCTCGACAGGACCAAGCAGTTCCCCTATGACATCGTCAGACGGCTCGGCGAGCTCGATCTCATGGGCATCCCCTTTCCCGAGGAGTACGGCGGCGCCGGCGGCGACTCGCTCGCCTACGCGATCGTCGTCGAGGAGCTGGCACGGGTCGACTCCTCCGTCGCCATCACCCTGTGCGCCCACACCTCGCTCGGCACGCAGCCCATCTACCTGTTCGGCTCCGAGGCCCAGAAGCGCGAATGGCTGCCGCCCCTGTGCCGGGGCGAGCGGCTCGGGGCCTTCGGCCTGACCGAGCCCGAGGCCGGGTCCGATGCCGGCAACACGAAAACGCGAGCAGAGCTCGAGGACGGCGAGTGGGTGGTCAACGGCGCCAAGCAGTTCATCACCAACGCCGGGACCGACATCTCGGGGCTGGTGGTGATCACCGCGGTGACCGGGGGGCAGGGCGGCGCCTGCGAGCGCGAGATTTCGAACATCGTCGTGGCCAACGGCACGCCCGGATACGAGTGCGGTGAGCCGTACCGGAAGATGGGCTGGAACGCCTCCGATACCCGCCCGCTCTCGTTCACCGATTGCCGCGTGCCCGAAGAGAATCTGCTCGGGCCGCGTGGCGGCGGGCTGCGCCAGTTCTTTCACGTCCTCGACATCGGGCGCATCGGCGTCGCCGCCATGGGGGTCGGCCTCGCCCAGGGCGCGTTCGAGCAGGCGCTCGCCTACGCCAAGCAGCGGCGGGCCTTCGGCTCCCCGATCTCGAAGTTCCAGTCGATCCAGGGGAAGCTGGCCAACCTCTCGGTGGAGATCGAGGCCACTCGGCTGCTTGTTCAGAAGGCCGCGTACCTCAAGGACGCCGGGCGGAACTTCACGCTCGTCGCCGCGCAGGCGAAGCTCAAGAGCGGCCGGCTCGCGGTCCACACCGCCGACGAGGCCGTCCAGATCCACGGCGGCTACGGGTACATCGAGGAATATCCGGTGTGCCGCTTCTACCGCGACGCGAAGATCCTCACCATCGGCGAGGGAACCGATGAGATCCAGGAGATGGTGATCGCGCGCGCGCTGGGCGCCTGAGGGCGCCTCCGCGGTTACCGGCTTTCGAGGATCCTGGCCGCCGCCGTTGCGGGGTCGATCTGGCGGGAGACGACTTGGTCGAGGAGTGCCTGGATGGTTGGGTCGTCCTCGAGGGAGGCCTCGAGCTCGCGGCGCAGGCGAAAGGCGGCGATCGCGAGCACCTCGTTCATCAGGTTGCGCCGGCGGCGCTCGTGCAGCGTGCCTTCGGCCTCGATGAACGCGCGGTGCTCGGAGAGCTTCTCGAGGAGCTCGTCGACGCCCTCGCCCCTGACCGACTCCGTCTGCACGATCGGGACCTGCCAGCCCTCGTGGGGCCCGAGTGCGAGCACGCCCCGGATCTCGCGGATCATCGTGTCGGTCATCGGGTGGTCCGCCTTGTTGACGACGATCACGTCGGGGATCTCCATCACGCCGGCCTTGAGTGCCTGGATCGAGTCACCCGACCCGGGCATGAGCACGAGGACCACCGTGTCGGCGTGGTCGATGATGTCGACCTCGGCCTGGCACACGCCGACCGTCTCGAGCATGACCACGTCGCGACCGGACGCGTCCATGAGCAGCGCCGTCTGCAGTGCCGCCTCGCTCAGGCCGCCGAGCGCGCCCCGGTTGGCCATCGAGCGGATGAACACGCCCGGGTCGAGGAAGTGGTCGGTGAGGCGGATCCTGTCCCCGAGCAGGGCGCCGTGGGTGTAGGGCGAGGAGGGGTCGATCGAGAGCACGGCGACCGTTCGCTCACGCGCGCGCTCGAGCTTGGTGAGCGCGCCGAGGAGCGTCGATTTCCCCACCCCGGGAGGGCCGGTGAAGCCGATCACGGCCGCCTTGCCGGTGTGCGGATACACCTCCTGGACCAGCGCCCACCCCGCGGGGTCATCATTCTCGACGAGCGAGATACCGCGCGCCAGCGCCCGTTTGTCACCGGCGAGGAGGCGGTCCGAGAGCGAGCGGTCGGTCGTGGCCATGGGTCCGGCAATCCTAGGGTGGTGGCGTCCTCGGCGGCACCCCCCAGCCAACGGCGGCCGCGTGGTGGTGCGTACGGTCGCGTGGCCCCCAGGTTCCCGGACTCATCGAGTGAGCGCCGCCGTGCTCTGCGGGATTACGATCTCGTCGTGGAGCCCGTTACCCAGCCGACCAGGCCTGTGCGCAAGAAGCCGGCGGCGGCGTTTGTGCGCGCGCCACCGCCGCCGCTGCGTGGTGGCCCGCGGGCCTTTCTGCGCTTCGCTCGGGATCACAACATGATCCGGCCCGGCTATGCCCTGCTCATCGCGCGGTGGGCCTGGCTGAAGCTGCGCTGGCGCGGCCGCCTGCGCACCGATGGACTCTGCTTCGTGTGCCCCGGGGTGAAGTTCGAGATCGGCAAGGATGCGACGATCACGCTCGGGCGTTGGTCGTGGCTCGGTCACGGCACGAAGGTGCGGGTGCACGAGGGAGCGGTGTCGATCGGCGCCAAGAGCGTCCTCGGTCAGGAGTGCACGATCTCGGCCTACCGGAACGTCTCGATCGGCCGCGAGTGCATCATCGCCGACAAGGTGATGATGATCGACTTCGACCACGGC
>DATCEM010000482.1:0-17055 GCA_036510175.1 Solirubrobacteraceae bacterium
AGTAGCGGTAGTGGTCCGGCTTGTAGGGGCCCTCGAGGGGGATGCCGAGGTATTGCGCCTGGTCGGGTGTGAGCTCGGTCAGCCTGACGCCGAGGGCGTCGAGGTGCAGGCGCGCGACCTTCTCATCGAGGTGCTTGGGGAGGGTGTACACGCGCTTCTCGTACGCCTCGGGGTGACCGAAGAGCTCGATCTGGGCCATCACCTGATTGGTGAACGAGTTCGACATCACGAAGCTCGGGTGGCCCGTCGCGTTACCGAGATTGAGCAGCCTGCCCTCCGAGAGCACGATGATCGTGTGACCGTCGGCGAACACCCACTCATCGACCTGCGGCTTAATGTTGATCCGCTTGATGCCTTCGAGCCTCGCCAGGCCGGCCATATCGATCTCGTTATCGAAATGACCGATATTCCCCACGATCGCCTGATGCTTCATCCCCGCCATCTGCCCCGCGGTGATCACATCCTTATTCCCCGTCGAGGTGATGAAGATATCCGCGCTACCCAGCACATCCTCGAGCGTCGCGACCTGATAGCCGTCCATCGCCGCCTGCAGCGCACAAATCGGATCGATCTCCGTAACGATCACCCGCGCGCCCTGACCGCGCAGCGACTCCGCGCACCCCTTGCCGACATCACCGTAACCGCACACCACGGCCACCTTCCCGCCGATGAGCACATCAGTCGCACGATTGATGCCATCGATCAGCGAGTGACGACAGCCATACTTGTTATCGAACTTCGACTTCGTGACCGCATCATTGACATTGATCGCCGGGAACAGCAAATGACCCTGCTCGGCGAACTGATAAAGCCGGTGCACCCCCGTCGTCGTCTCCTCGGTCACACCCTTGATCCGCGCCGCGATCTTCGTCCAACGCTCCGGATCCTCCTCGAGCGAGCGCTGCAGCGTCGCCAGCACGATCTGGAACTCCTCCGAGTCGGCGCTCGCGGGATCGGGCACGGCGCCGGCGCGCTCATACTCGACGCCCTTATGCACAAGCAGCGTGGCGTCGCCACCATCATCGAGGATCATGTTCGGACCCTCACCCTCCGGCCACCTGAGTGCATGCTCAGCACACCACCAATACTCCTCCAGGGTCTCGCCCTTCCACGCGAACACGGGAACGCCGCGAGGGTCCTCAGGCGTACCCTCGGGACCAACGACCACCGCAGCCGCGGCGTGATCCTGAGTGGAGAAAATATTGCAACTCGCCCACCGCACCTCGGCACCAAGCGCAGTCAACGTCTCAATCAGAACCGCAGTCTGAATCGTCATATGCAACGAACCGGTGATCCGCGCCCCCTTCAAAGGCTGACGCTCCGCGTACTCCGCCCGCGTCGACATCAGCCCGGGCATCTCATGCTCAGCAAGCTGAATCTCCTTACGACCAAAGGCGGCAAGCCCAAGATCGGCCACCTTAAAATCCGTGCTGATTCCTTCGACAGTCGTGCTCATGACCTCTCCATCAGTTCGAGTTCGTTCGAGCGCCGGCCCGCGGTAGCCAGCAGCCTCTCGTGCTTCTCCTGCTCAAATTCCAGCCAGTCGTCGGCGCTCACGTCCGCGGGCTTGCGCGCCGGGGCGGAGAGCCATTCCCGTACCGCCTCACGCAGTTCTCCTCCCTTGTCCAGCCGAGCGGCGAATGCCACGTCGGACAGGGCGAGATCGAACGCTTCGAGCAGCTCGGCGAGCGTCCGCAGTCGCTGGAGCTCAGCCGGGCCGTAGAGCCGGTAACCCGACGGCGACCGAGCCGGGGTCACGAGTCCCGATGCCTCGACATAGCGAAGCATCCGCGAAGACCATCCCGTGGTCTCGGCGGCCTCGTGAATGGTCAACGCCTGCATTCGTGTCGAACCTTACCACGTTAGTGTCAAGGTTGGAGGGAGAACGGTTCGTCTAGCGCGCGGCCGGCCTAACTGCGACCGAGCTCGCCCTTGAGGCGCTCCATGACATCGATCGGCGTCGGGTCGACGCCGCGCAGCACAGCCATGTAGATCGACACCAGGTCCCCGAGGAGGACGAGCGAGATCAGGCGCTCGGTCTGGTGCTCGCCGCGACTTTCGACGCGATAAGTGGCCGCGGCGTGCGCGGCGATCAGGCCGCGCGTGAGCTCGATCCGCTGCTGGATCCGCGGGTGGAGGTCCGAGTCCGCGAGGAATACGGCGCTAAAGCGGCCGAGCTCTCCCGCTCCGTCCCAGCCGACGATCTCGTTGTGGTCGAGCTCGGGGAGCTCGTGGGAGAAAGCGGGCTGCTTCGCGTTCTCGTTGATCTGCGTCTTCCACCGGTAGGCGATCGGCGCTGTCAGCCCCGACCCGGCGATCTGGGGAACCGTGCCGTGGAGCCCACGGGCCAGGGCCTTGGCCAGGCTGTCCTCAGCCCCGCCGGGCCCCCATTCGGCGACGAGCTGCTCCGCGTGGGCGGCAGCGACATCGATCTCGAGGTGGACTCGCGGGGCCGCGCCGCACAGGCCGGCGACCTCGAGCGCGATGACGAGCGAGTAGGCCACCGCGGCCCGCGGCATGAAGCCTCCCGGGAGCGGGATCAAGGGAACGCCATCGGCCCGGGCCGACTCGGCGAGCTTGCCCCCGGTGGTGGCGACGATCCGTCGCGCCCCGAGCGCGCCGGCCGCCTCGTAGGCGGCGAGCGTCTCTTCGGTGTTACCGGAGTAGCTCGCGCACAGGATGGTCGCGTCGGGCGTCGTCCAGGGTGGCAGCCCGTAGTCGCGGGCGAGGACGATGGGCCGCGAGGAGCGGTCACCGAGCGCCGCGCGCGCGAGCGCGCCGCCGATCCCCGATCCACCCATTCCGGCGATGACCAAGCCACCGGGGGCGTCGTGGGCCTCGAGCCCCGCCGCCTCGACCCGCCACAGGGCGTCACGCAGCTGCTCGGGCATGGC
Source organism: Solirubrobacteraceae bacterium (assembly GCA_036510175.1). Classification (GTDB taxonomy): domain Bacteria; phylum Actinomycetota; class Thermoleophilia; order Solirubrobacterales; family Solirubrobacteraceae; genus Palsa-465. The sequence goes on from DATCEM010000482.1 coordinate 2,895, forward strand.
GAGAACGTCGTCGATCAGTCGCGACACATCGATCCGCTCGATCGCCTCCTGGGTGAGCTCCCCGGTCGCCGTCAAAACCGGATCGCTCCTGAGGGCAGCTGCACCCCGGGGAAGATACGCGCACCGCAGGCCAGGGTGTTTTCCGAGCCGATGCCCACGCCCTCGCCGAGCATGACCCCGCCGTCGATGTGGCAGTGCGCGCCGACGGTGACCCCGAGGCCGACGATCGAGGACCTGACCGTGGTGCCGGCGCCGATGCTCGAACCGGCGAGCACCACCGAGTTCTCGATCCGCGCTCCTTCGCCGACCTCGACGCCCGCGCCGAGCACGGTGCGACCGCCGATCACCGCCCCGCCCGCGATTCGGCACCCCGAGCCCACGACCGACGGCGCCACGACCCGGCCCTCGATCTCCGCCCCGCCGGTGAGCGTGAGCTGGGCGTCGGCGAGCTCACGCCCGATCTCGGTGCTCACGATGTTCTCGAGGATGTCGAACGTCGCCTGGAGGTATCGCTCCGGCGTCCCGATGTCGAGCCAGTAGCCGTCGGATTCGTAGCCGTAGAGGCCCTGGCCGACGAGCGCGGGGAAGACCTCGCGCTCGATCGAGACGTTCGTCCCCGCCGGCGGCATTCCCTCGAGCACGGTGCGCTCGAGGATGTAGGCGCCGGCGTTGATGAGATTGGTGTCGATCTCCGTAGCGCTCGGCTTTTCGAGGAACTCGGTGACCGAATGGTCGGCGGCCCGGCGCACGAGCCCATAAGCCGATGGATCCTCGACGGCGATCAGCGCGATCGTCGCCCGCGCCCGCGTGCGCTCGTGCTGGGCGAGCTGAGCCGTCAGGTCCATGTCGGTGAGGACATCGCCGTTGAGCATGAAGAAGCGCTCGTCGAGGAGATCCTCGGCGAACTTCAACGCCCCGCCCGTGCCCAGCGGCTCGGGCTCGTCGACATAGCGCAGGCGCACGCCGTGCTCGTCGCCGTCCCCGAGCACGGAGCGGACGCCCTCCGCCATGAACCCGCAGGAGAGGATCACGTCGTCGACCCCGTGACCCCGCAGCCACTCGATCATGTAGCCGATGAACGGCCGGCCTACGAGGGGGATCACGGGCTTGGGGAGGGTCGAGGTCAGTGGGCGCAGGCGCGTGCCCTCACCACCGGCGAGGATCAGCGCCTGCAACTTATCTCCCGATCCCCTCGTAGGTGAGGCCCGCTCCCTCGACGCTCGCCCGGTCGAAGAAGTTCCGTCCGTCGACCACCACCTTCCCGCGCATCCTCTCCGCCATCTCGGAGAAGTCGAGCGCGGCGAACTCCGGCCATTCGGTCACGAGCACGCAGGCGTCCGCCCCATCGATCGCCTCGAGTGCCGAGCCGGCGAAGTCGACTCCCAGCATGAGCTTTTGCGCCTCATCGGCGGCGATCGGGTCATAGGCCCGCACGCGCGCCCCGTCGGCCTGGAGCCGCGCGGCGAGCACGAGCGATGACGCCTCGCGCATGTCGTCGGTCTCCGGCTTGAACGCCACGCCGAGGAGCGCCACCGTCGTCCCCACGAGCGACCCGAGATGCTTCTGGAGCTTCGACATCACCCGCCGCTTCTGGAGCTCGTTGACCTCGATAACCGCGGTCAGGAGCTGGAAGTGGTAGCCCGAGTTTCCGGCGAGCTGCTTGAGGGCGGAGACATCTTTGGGAAAGCAGTTGGCGGACGTCAGGGCGTTGGTCGTGACGATCGTGTGGGCATAAGGAACCTCGAGCGAATACACGGGACCTCGGTACGGGCGCCGTTCGGCCGAGGTGACCCGGGCCCAGGCGGGACCCTCGCCGAAGCGGCGATACCCGGTCGGGGCGATGCGCTTGCGCTGAAGGGCGATCGAGGCCCGCACCCCCGGACGGTCCCGCTCGGGGACGAGCTCGATCGCTCGCTCCACCTGATCGGCGCCGGCGATACGGATCCAGTGCGTGTCCTTGGTCGACTTCGCGACGCGACCGATCCTCTGCGTCGCAACGATGCCGAGGCTCGCGAGCAGGCGCATGACCCCGTCCGCGAGCTCGTCGCTGACCGTCCCGAGCTCGATGATCACGCTCGGCCCGCCGTTGACGAGCGACCACGATCCGTCGCCTTCGAAGAGGCCGGACAACAGGGCCCATTTGTCCGACGCGGGCCGGTCCCAGATCAGATCGGGGAGGCGCTGCTCGTAGCTTGTGCGGCCGAGGCCGAGAACCTGGGTCCACCAGGCGGTGAGGATGCGGGAGCGGACCTTGACGAGCTTCGACGTTGGAGCCGCGTACGCCTTCGCGTGGACATTCTGACGAAGCCAGTACGCCATGACCTCGTCGACCAGATGCTGCTCGCGCGTCGGGTGGAATGACCAGTGGATGCGGTAGCCGTCACGGTCACTGGAGCCGGTGTGTCCCTCCGCTAGATACAGCCCCACCACCCGCCAGAAATCGTGGTCGAGGGCGATCAGGCTCCGAGCGTGGGTGCCGTTCTTCGTCGTCCCGACAGTGGCGTCGGCAAGCGCGAGGTCGGCCCGTTCCGCCTCGTCGAGCCGCAGTGTCCCGGTCCGCCGTACATCTCCCGTCCGCGCCGCGGCCGACGAGGACCGAGCGAAGATCGTCCTGCGTTCGCCGATCGGCAGCCGAACCAGGCGCTCGATCTCCGCCCGTGCGGGCCGCACGATGAGGCACTCGGGCGCGATCTCCGCCGCCTCCACGGCGCAGAGCAGCGAGGCGGTACCCGTCGCCTCCCACTCCTCGGCGCCGCCGAGCGCGATGGGCAGCCAATCCTCGTTCGTCAGCTCAGCCGCCAGCTTGCGCTCCGGCTCGGCCCCGAGGCCATCGCTCGCGAGCCACGGGTGATCGGGCGTGCAGCTGACGCGGCGGCCCATCTTGGTGCGGACCTCGACGATCTCGCCGTCGTACTCACGCCGGGTCACGCACAGGACCGACAGGAACATCGGCTCGGGCTGGCCGGGAACCCAGCTCAGGACCTTGAGATCGCGCGGCTCGATGACCCCGTCGATCTCATCCTGCTCGGATTCCAGACGTCGCCACAGGGCTTCGAAGCTCATCAGGGTCGTGCGGCCGCTATGCCGTACGAGCACGGTCTCCTCGGGGACGAAGCACGAGCCCCCGAAGCCGATCCCCGGCCGCAGGAAATGCGTCCCGATCCGGCGATCGAGGCCCATGCCGCGTGCCACCTCGAGGACGTCGGCGCCAGTCTCCTCGCACACGTTGGCGATCTCGTTGATGAAGCTGATCTTGGTCGCCAGGAAGGCGTTGGCGGCAAGCTTGACCATCTCGGCCGAGGCGATGTCCGTACGTACGAGCGGCGCCTGTAGCGGAGAGTAGAGGTCGACGACGGCGTCGCCGGCCCAGTCGCCGTCGTCGCCGACGACCACGCGGTCGGGCCCGAGAAAGTCGGCGAGCGCCGAACCCTCCTTGAGGAACTCGGGGCAGGACACGTAGGCGAATCCCGTCTTGCCCTGCTCGGCGAAGAGGCGCTTGATCGCCGTGCCCGTACCCACGGGGACCGTCGACTTCATCACCAGCGCGTGCCGGTCGGAGGCGGGCATAGCGGCGACCACCGAATGCACGGCGGAGAGGTCGGCGTCGCCGGAATAGGTCGGGGGCGTGCCGACGGCGACGAAGAGCAGGCGGGCGTGCTCGAGCGCTGGGGCAAGCTCGGTCGAGAAGTGGAGCCGCTCGCGGTTACGGGCGAGGGATTCCTCGAGCCCGGGCTCGTAGATGGGGATCTCGCCGCGCTTCAGCCGTGCGATCTTCTCTTCGTCGACATCGACGCACCAGACCTCGTTGCCCAGCTCGGCAAAGCCGGCGGCGGTGACCAGGCCGACGTAGCCGGTTCCGATCACGGCGATCGGTTCGCGTTCGCTCATGCGGCGTGAGGCTACCGAGCGACTTCGCGTGCTCGCGTTACGGCACCCGGACGAACGAGGCGGCGAGCCCGATCATCTGCTGCTTGTCGAGGTTGTCGGTCAGCGTGTTGGCGATCCAGTAGACCCCCGCCCGGGTGTGCCAGGCGACGAGGTCGAGCTTGGCGCCTTCCAAGTAGAGGTCGAGGCGCTTGCCGCCCACCACGCGCACCTCGGTGGGGCTGGCGAGGATCGGGGCGTGCTGCCAGGTCATGCCCTGGATGTCGTAGTACTGACCCAGGGTCGCATTGAGCTCGACCGTCATCTGATACGCGGGCGTGGAGTGATGCTGCGGAGTCCGGATCAGGTACTTACGGGGGTAGGCACCAACAGTGGGGATCTGCGCCGGGCAGTTGCCCAGCGAGCCCGAGCAGTACTCCGACCCCGCCGCGAGCAGCCGCGGCGCGTAGACGGGCATCCCCGCGTTGCCGAGGGCCGCGGCCTGCAGCTTGCCGGCCTTGAGGTCGGGGGTGAGGCCGGCGGTGGGCGCGCGCGCCGGCTTGGGCGTGGTGGTCGTCGCGGCCGGGGTGGTGGCGGTCGTCGTGGCCGCGGCTGCGGTGGGGGCCATGAACCGCTCGAACGCCGTCTGCTCGGCGCCCGTGTCGGCCGTCACGTAGTCCGCGCCCCCCACCACGTCGGAGATGTCCGCCGTCGGGAAGGGGATCTGCTTGATCGCGTGGCCGTCGGAGAAGGCCACGAGATTGAACAGGTTGATCAGGCCGTCGATCGTGTGCAGGTTGGGATCGGTCCGGGTGTGCGCGCCGAAGATCTTCAGGAGCTTGTCGCGGTTATTGATCAGGTTCGCCTGCCCGTATTGGTCCTTGGCCTCGCGGATGAAGTCCTGCTGGCGCGCTTCGCGGACGAGGTCGTTGTCGGTGTGGCGGAAGCGGACATAGGTAAGGGCCGCGGGCCCACACAGCTTCTGATATCCGGGCTCGATGTCGATGCTCGAGTAGTCGGTGAGAGCCGTGTCGTTGTAGTAGCGATGGTCGATCTGCGTGTAGACGCATCCGATCGCGTTCACCAGGTCGACGAAGCCGCCGAAGTTGATGTCGACGATGTGGTTGACCTCGAGCTCGGGGAAGACGTTCTGCTGGAGCGTCTTGACCACGAGGTTCGGGCCTCCGAGCGAGTAGGCGGCGTTGATCTTCGCCGTCTCGACCCCGTCGTCGGGTTCGGGGATCTCGACCATGAGGTCGCGCGGCACGGACATGACGTTGATCGTCGAGGAACTCGCGTCCAGGCGCACGAGCATGATCGTGTCGGTGTTCGCCGCGCTCTGCGGCTCCCCCGCGCGGTGGTCGGATCCAAGGATGAGGATCGTCTGCGGGTTGCCGGGACTGGGAACGATCACCCGCGCCTGCTTGATCGGCGGCGTGCGGGAGATGTACTTGGCGATCTGCTTGAACTCGAGCAGACCCGCGACCGCCGTCGTCGTGGCGCTGAAGCCGACGACGATCACGGCAGCGAGGGCGAAGCGCCACAGCGCCCCGCCGCGAGAGCTCGGGATCAGGCTCATCAACGGCCTCCCTCGATCGCCCTGAGCCCTGCGGACGCGGGGCGATCCTCGCCCTCCTCGAGCCAGAGCGGGAGCGCGCGCACGAAGTCGCCGAGCGCGCGCCGGTAGCGGGCGAGCGAAGTCAGCGAGACCCACTCCTCCGGTCCGTGATGGCCGGCGCCGACGGGGCCGAACTCGACCGCGGGGATGCCGGCCTCGATGAACGAGGCGGCGTCCGAGGCGCCGTCGCGCCCCACGCTCATGACCTCCCGATCGGGGATCGAGCGGGCCACCGCGTCGCACAGAGCGCGCACGTAAGGATTGCTGCGGGCCACCGTGACCGGGGGGTGGATGAACGTACGGGTGACGTCGATGTCGGCGATCGCGCGCACCTGGGCGAGGATGTCGCCGGGATCCTGACCCGGCAGGTAGCGGACATCGACCGCCATGAGGCAGCGTTCCGGCACCTGGTTGAGCGCTTCCCCACCCTCGATCCGTCCGAGGTTGATCGACGGGCGATCGAACATCTCCGACGATTCACGGCTGAAGGGGAGCGACTCGATCGCCCGAAACACGTCGATCGCCTTGAGCACCGCATTGTCGCCCAGCCACGGGGTCGAGCTGTGGGCGGCGCGGCCGTGGACGTCGATCCGCATTACGAGCACGCCCTTCGCCTCCACTCCGATGTGCAGGTCGGTGGGCTCGCCGGTGATGGCAAAGTCGCCTCCCAACCCGCGCTTGACGAAATCGTCGGTGGAGCGCTCATCGAGCTCCTCGGATTCCTCGTCGGGCACGCAGACGAAGCGCACGCGGACTCGATCCTGGCCGGCCACATCCTTGAGCGCGCACATCATCGCGGCGAGGCCGCCCTTCATGTCATAGGCGCCCCGGCCGATGAGCCGGTCGCCCTCGGTCCGGGCGGTGAACTGCTCGCTCCGCCCGGGCACAACGTCGAGATGGCCGTGGAAAACGACGCACGGAACCGACGACTCGCCCGGCTCCGGGACGTTGGCCGCCAAGGCTCGCGAAGCGAGCCCGCCATCTCCCAAGCCCGACGAAGTCGGGCCGACGTCGGCCATAAGCACCGGCATACCGTTGTGATCGTGCTCGCGCACCTCGATGTCACGGGATTCGAGCCATCCCTTGACGAATCCTGCCGCTGCCGCGAGCTCATCCCGACGCGAGGTGTCGTACGAGATCAGGCGCTCGGCCAGCACACGCTCATCGGTCATGAGCTAACCGATGATACGGCGCGCGCTGTCCCTCAGCCGCCGGCTGAGGCGATCTCGAGAAACGCCTCTATCCGGCGCCGCGAGCGCGCCGCGGCGCGCCGCTTCTCGCTGTCCTCTTCGGACTCCTCGTACTCACGCTCGGCCACCGAGAGCCGCTCACGCAGCTCATCGGTGTTGAGTTCCGACGGTTCGTGGGCCTCCTCGACGAGCACCAGGGCGCGGTTATGCCCGACCTGTATGTAGCCCTCGGCCTGGGCGAAGCGAACGATGTCATCCTCGGTGCGGTACAGGCGCAGCTCGGTGGGGTCGAGCATCGCGAGCAGCGGCGCGTGGTTGGCGAGGATGCCGATCGACCCCAGCGCGGTGAAGGTCGAGAGCATCTCGACCTCGTCGTTGAACACCTCGCCGTCCGGGGTCAGTACCTCGACCTGGAACTTGTTGTGCGCCATCGCGTCCGCTAACCCTTGTCCGCGTCCTCGACCACCTGGTCGATCGTGCCCTTCATGAAGAAGGCGCGCTCGGGCACCTCGTCGTGCTTGCCCTCGAGGATCTCCCGGAATCCCCGGATCGACTCGGCGATCGGGACGTACTCGCCCGTGATGCCGGTGAACTGCTCGGCGACGAAGAACGGCTGGGAGAGGAAGCGCTCGAGCTTGCGCGCCCGGTTGACCGTGACCCGGTCCTCGTCGGAGAGCTCGTCGATCCCCAGGATCGCGATGATGTCCTGGAGCTCGCGGTAGCGCTGGAGGACCTGCTTGACCTCGTTGGCGACGTTGAAGTGCTCCTCGCCGAGGATGTCCGCCTTGAGAATCGTCGAGGTGGAGTCGAGCGGATCGACGGCGGGATAGATGCCCTTCTCGGAGATCGCCCGCGAGAGCGTCGTCGTCGCGTTGAGATGGGCGAAGGCCGAGGCGGGCGCCGGGTCGGTGAGGTCGTCGGCGGGCACGTAGATCGCCTGGATCGAGGTGACCGATCCCTTCCGCGTCGAGGTGATCCGCTCCTGGAGCTGGCCCATCTCGGTGGCCAGCGTCGGCTGATAGCCGACCTGGGAGGGCATGCGGCCGAGGAGCGCTGAGACCTCCGAGCCGGCCTGCACGAAGCGGAAGATGTTGTCGATGAACAGGAGCACGTCCTGCCCCTCCTGATCACGGAAGTACTCAGCCATGGTCAGGCCCGACAGGGCGACGCGCATGCGCGCTCCGGGAGGCTCGTTCATCTGGCCGAAGACGAGCATCGTCTTCTCGAGCACGCCCGACTCCTTCATCTCGAGCCACAGGTCGTTGCCCTCGCGGGAGCGCTCGCCCACCCCGCAGAAGGCCGAGAGGCCGCCGTGCTCCTGGGCGAGGTTATGGATGAGCTCCTGGATGATCACCGTCTTGCCCACGCCGGCGCCGCCGAACAGGCCCACCTTGCCGCCCTTGGCGTAGGGCGCGAGGAGGTCGACGACCTTGATCCCGGTCTCGAACATCTCCGTCGTCGGCGTCAGATCCTCGATGCTCGGAGCATCGCGGTGGATCGGCCAGCGCACGACGTCGTCCGACAGGGGCTCGCCGAGGTCGATCGGCTCGCCGAGCAGGTTGAAGATTCGTCCCAGGGTCTCCGAGCCGACGGGCACGGTGATCGCGGCGCCGGTGTCGATTACCTCGGCACCGCGTGAGAGGCCGTCGGTGGTATCCATGGCCACGGCGCGAACCCGGTCATCGCCGAGATGCTGCTCGACCTCGCAGACGAGAACGTCTGACCCGGAAGCGGCGATGTCCTCATCCTCCTCGGCCCGCGCCGCCTCGGGGCGGCGAACGGTGATCGCGTGGTTGATCTCCGGGAGCTTGTCGGGGAACACGGCCTCGATCACGACCCCCTGGATCTCCTCGATCCGGCCGACGTTCTTCTGCGCTTGCGCGTCCTTCTCAGTGGTGGTGGACATCGTTCTCCAGTTCTGGGTCTAGCCGACGCCTTCGGCGCCGGCGACCACTTCCATGATCTCTTGGGTGATCTCCGCTTGGCGGGCGCGGTTCATCTCGAGCGTCAGATCCTCGATCAGGTCACCCGCGTTGTCGGTCGCATTGCGCATCGCGGTCATGCGGGCGCCGTGCTCGGACGCGGTCGACTCGAGCAGCGCCCGGTAGATCGACACCTCGACGTAATCGGGAATGAGCCGCGCGAGAATCTCCTCGGGCCCCGGCTCATATTCGACCTCGGCGCGGCTGCGCGGCTTCTCGTCAGAGTCCTCGTCGGAGGAGTCATCCTCATCCTCCTCCTCGAGCACCGTCGCCTGCTGGAGCGGGAGCAGGGTCTCGTGCCGAACGACCTGCGAGATCGGCGAGATGTAGCCGTTGTAGAAGACCTCGACCTGGTCCACCTCGTTGTCCACGTAAGCGGCCACCAGGCGATCGGCGATCCGTCGCGCGTCGGCGTAGGCCGGCCGATCGGTGAAGCCGATGAAGCTGTCGGCGAGCTCGAGGCCGCGAAACCTGATCGACGATGCGGGACGCCGTCCCGAGGCGAAGTAGATGGCGGTGCGGCCGCTGGAATCGTGCTCGCGACCGGCCGCCACGCCCGCGCGGACGATGTTCGAGTTGAATCCTCCAGCGAGCCCACGATCACCCGCGACGAGCAGGAGACCGACATTGCTCACCTGGTCGTGCTCGGAGAGGATGGGGAGCCGGGGGACGCGACCGGCCGCCTCGGCCGCTTCACGGGTCATCCGGCGGATCGCGCTCGCGTACGGCCGCAGCGCCTCGATCCGCTGCTCGGCGCGCCGCAGGCGCGCCGCCGCGACCATCTCCATCGCCCGCGTGATCTTTTCGATGTTCTTGACCGACGAGATTCGGTTGCGAACATCGCGCTGGGAGACTGGCATCGGGGTTCAGGCGCGCCGGCTTACGCCGGAACGGCCTCTTCCTCCGTTTCGGGCTCGTGCTCCTCTGACTCGGCGGAGTCGTCCGCGGAGGAGGCCTTGGGACGCGGCGAGTCGCCGCCCGACTCGATCGGGTGGCCCTCCTCGTCGAGGTCGTACCCGAAGTCCTCGGCGAACTGCTTGAGCGCCTTGTCGACCTGCTCGACGGTGTCGTCGCTCCAGTCGCCGCCGGCGATCTTCTTCAGCAGCTCGGGCTCGTTGCCCTGCACCGATTCGGTCATCTCGCCGAGGAAGCGCTCGACCTTGTCGACGACGATCCGATCGAGGTAGCCGTTCGTCGCCGCGTAGAGCTGGACGACCTGGTCCTCGACGGCCATCGGGCGGCGCTCGGGCTGGTTGAGCGCCTTGACCAGGCGCGCGCCGCGGGCGAGGGTGCGCTGGGTCTGGGCGTCGAGCTCGGAGCCGAACTGCGAGAACGCCTCGAGCTCGCGGTACTGGGAGAGATCGAGCTTCAGCCGCCCGGCCACCTTGCGCATCGGCGTGATCTGGGCGCTACCGCCGACGCGGGAGACCGAGATGCCGACGTTGATCGCCGGACGCACGCCCGAGTAGAAGAGCTTGGGCTCGAGGAAGATCTGGCCGTCGGTGATCGAGATGACGTTGGTGGGGATGTAGGCCGACACGTCGCCGGCCTGGGTCTCGATCACCGGCAGGGCGGTCAGCGATCCGCCGCCGAGGTCGCTGTTCAGCTTCACCGCGCGCTCGAGCAGGCGCGAGTGCAGGTAGAAGACGTCTCCGGGGTACGCCTCGCGGCCGGGCGGGCGCCGCAGGAGCAGCGACATCTGCCGGTAGGCGTACGCGTGCTTGGTCAGGTCGTCGTAGACCGCGAGCGCGGCCTTGCCGTCATAGAGGAAGTACTCGGCCATCGCGCACCCGGCGTAGGGCGCCAGGTACTGGATCGGGGCGGCTTCGTCGGCCGCGGCCAAGACGATGATCGTGTTATCCATCGCGCCCGCATCCTCGAGCACCTTGGCGAGCGCGACGACGGTGGACTTGCGCTGTCCGATGGCAACGTAGACGCAGATGAGGTCGCGATCCTTGTTATTGATGATCGTGTCGATGGCGATCGCCGTCTTGCCCGTCTGGCGGTCGCCGATGATGAGCTCGCGCTGCCCGCGACCGATCGGGATCATCGAGTCGATCGCCTTCAGACCGGTGAGCATCGGCTCCTTCACCGGCTGGCGCTGAACCACGCCCGGGGCCTTGTGCTCCACCGGTCGACGCTCGGTCGTGCTGATCTCGCCCTTGCCGTCGAGCGGGTTCCCGAGCGGATCGACGATACGGCCGAGCATGGCCTCACCGACGGGGATGTCGAGCAGGCGGTTCGTGCGCTTGACCGTGTCGCCTTCGACGATCCTCTCCCACTCCCCGAAGAGCACGACGCCCACATTGTCGGACTCGAGGTTGAGCGCCAGCCCCGTGACGTCATGCGGGAACTCGAGCATCTCCAAGGACATGCAGTTCTCGAGCCCGTGCACGCGACAGATGCCGTCAGCGACGGAGAGCACGGTTCCGACCTCGGTCAGGTCGGCCCCGCTGGTGTCCAGCCCTTCGATGCGGCTCTTGAGGATTGAGGTGATCTCGTCGGGATTTATCTGCATGTTTGTGGCTCCTTGGCGGGCACGGCGCGCTAAGCGGCTTGCGCGACCGTCTTTCGAAGTTGGTTCAGGCGGTTTCTGATCGAGGCGTCGAGGATGACATTCCCTACGCGCAGGACGATGCCGCCGATGAGATCGGCGTCGACGCTGCTCGAGCACTCGACCTTCTGCCCGGTCTGCTCCGAGATCCGGTCGCCGATGCTCTGGACCGTCTTCTCATCGAGCTCGATGGCGCTCGTGATCTGTACCGGCAGCAGCTTCTTCTCCTCGTCCCAGAGCTGCTCGAACTCGGAGCGAATGCGGAAGACGACGGGCATCCGGTGGCGCTCGACCAGCGCCTCGAGGAAGTTCATGAACAGCGGGTCGGCATCCTCGATCGCCCGCTTCAGCGCGCCCTTCTTCTCGTCGGCGGAGAAGTACGGGGAGAAGAAGAACACCGCCATCTGCCGGTGGTCGTTGAGCGCCGCGGCGAACTGGTCGAGCTCGTCGTGGATCTCATCGAGATGATCGTGCTCCATCGCCACCTCGAACAGCGCGCGAGCGTAGACCTGGGCGACGTCCTCCATCAGCAGTGCCTCTCGGGCCGACGGCGGCGACGCATCAGCGCGTCTCTCCCGCCGCCGCAAGCGCGTCGAAGTCGAGCTCTTCGAGAGCCTCGTCCACGAGCCGGCGGTGATCCTCGTCGGTGAGCGTCTTGCGCATGAGCTTCTCTGTCGCCTCGACCGTCAGATCGGCGACCTCGCGCCGGATCTCCGCGATCGCGCGGCGCGTCTCCGCCTCGATGTCGCGCTTGGTCTTCTCGAGCGCCTCCTCGCGCTTGGCCTCGGCCTCCTCCTGGGCCCGGCGCTCGTGGGCCTCGGCCGTCTTGTTCGCGCGGGCGATGATCTCCTCCGCCTGCTGGCGAGCCTCCTGCAGGCGCTCGCGGTACTCGTCCAGGAGCTCGTCCGCTTGCTGGCGCGTGCGCTCGGCGGCGTCGATCGACTCCTCGATCGTGTGCTGGCGCGCATCGAGCGCGGCCCCGATGCGAGGAAAGACGGACTTGCGCAGGACATAGAACGAGATCGCGAAGACGACGAGCGTCCAGATCATGATCCCCACGTTGGGGCTGACGAGGAACGAGCCGCTGCTCGCGATCGGGAGGAGTGCTAGGGCGGACATTGCGGTCTAGAGGAAGAAGGCGATGAAGCCGCCGACGAGGCCGTAGAAGAAGACGGCCTCGGTGAGCGCGAAGCCGAGCCACTGATCGCGCTCGATGTCCTGGCGCAGCTCGGGCTGACGGGTCTTGGCCTGGATCGCGCTACCGAACACGCTACCGATACCGGCACCAGCGCCCGCGGCGCCGCCGCCTGCACCGACGCCGAGCGCGACCGCCCGGCCGGCTTTCTCGCCGTACGTGGTGGGGTCAACCGCCGCGGCGAACAGCGGGTGGAGGACCGTAAAGAAGTGGAGGAACAACATTGACTGGGTGGCTCCTTATCTGATGGCTAGTGGCTCGAGACCGCGCTACCGAGATAGATAGCGGTCAGGATGGCAAAGATGAAGGCCTGGAGGCCGGCGATGAGCGCGGCCTCGAACAGGAAAATCGCGATTCCGATGGGCAGCAGGAACCAGGTCACAACCTGGAGGCCGACGAGCACGCCGAGCTCCCCGCCCATGAAGGCGATGAGCATGTGGCCGGCGAGCAGGTTCGCCCACAGCCTCACGGTCAGCGAGACCAGCCGCAGGAAGTTCGAGAGGATCTCAATCCCGAAGATCAGCGGCACGATCGAGCCGGTGACGCCGCCGGGCATCAGGCTCTTCAGGTAGCCGATCGGACCGTGGTGCTTGACACCCTCGTAGGTCGATAGAAGGAAGACGCCGAGGGCGAGGATGAGTGGGAACGCCACGTTGGTGTCAGCGGCATAGATCTGGAACGACGGGATGTTCGCGCCGAAGAGCTTGAACTTCTCCGTCGAGTCGACCGGCAACGGGAGATAGCCGATCACATTGGTAACGAGGATGAAGACAAATAGCGAGGCGACGAGCGGGAAGTACTTCTTCGCCATCGTCTCATCCATGTTGTCCCTGGTCATCTCGCGCGTGAAGCTGTAGAACATCTCGACGAGGACCTGGAGACGCCCGGTGGGACGCTTCTGCAGCCGCTTGGAGACAGCGATCATCACAGCGAGCGTGATCCCGGCCGTCAGCAGCAGGTAGAGGACGCCCTTGTTGAAATCGATCGGACCGAGCTTGAACCAGGTGTCGAGCTTGAACTCGTCGGTCGGCGAGAACACGTTGCTGACCACGCTTGGCGCCTTGTGCGCCTTGATCCCGAAGAGGACGGCGAAGACGACGATTCCCCCGATCCATACGCCGAGGACCGAGTAGAGGATCTTCTTGCCGGTGGTCATGCCCTTCTTCGGGGTGGACGGGGTGGAGGAGCCGCCGCCGGACGCCGGTGCCGAGATCGCGCTCATGGCGCCGTCCGCGGCGGCGGCGGACCGCTCAGGAGCTTCACGATGAAGGCGATCGAGTATGCGCCGAAGATCACGAGCGCCGCGGTCAGCCCGTCCGCGCGGTGGCCGGCGACACCGGCGAGGATGATCCCGCCGGCGAGCAGCCAGATCCGCCCGAAGCGCTCGAAGAGACTGAAGCCGAGATAGGTCCGCGGATCGGCTGCTCTGCTCACCAGGTGCCTGTCGGCCGCGGCGATGACTCGCTGCAGGATCCACGCCGCGGCGCCGACCGCGTAACCGAAGACCGGAGCACCGAGCGCGAGCGCGGGAATGGCCACGACTGCAACGAGGGCCACATCCAGGTACCGCAGAATTACCGTCGACCGCCCTTCGAACGCCGCGTCGACGCCTACCGCCAAGGCAGGCCCCGCGGACGCTGCCCAAGCGTCACGCACGCACCATGGCCTGCGAGTCGGGAAAGCCTCCGGCGGTCTTGACCGCCGCGCGCGTGGCAACCGCGACCGCCCGCACCGCATCGCCGCGTCGGCAGGACGCAG
>DATCEM010000483.1:0-2434 GCA_036510175.1 Solirubrobacteraceae bacterium
CCGGTACGGAGACCTCCATCGCGGTCGCGACCTCGGCGTAGCTCATCCCGCCGAGCTCGCGCATGAGGAGCGCCGAACGCTGCTGAGCGGGCAGTCGGCGCAGATCGGCGATCAGCCGTCGCAGCGACTCGCGCTGCTCGACCTGCGCAATCGGGTCGTGCGGCGGCGCGGAGACCAGGTGCAGGACCGCGGGCGGGGGCGGAACGGGTCGCCGGAGCTCATCCACGCAGCGATTGTGCGCCACCCGGTAGAGCCACGGCCGCAGCGCGAGCTGGCGCTGGCTGGCCCTGAGTCCCGAGTATGCGCGGACGAAGACGTCCTGGAGTGCATCCTCGGCGTCCTGCGGCGAGCCGGGCAGCATCTGCCTGGCGTAAGCGAGCAGACGCTGGCGGTAGCGGTCGTGGATGACGCGGAAAGCATCCTCGTTCCCCGCCCGGAACAGCGCCAGAAGCTGATCGTCGGAGCGCAGCCGCAGCAGCGGGACACCGACCGAGATTCGAGCTCGTGCGAGGCCGGCCGGGGCTTGAAGGGCGGAGGCTTCCATTAAGGACTCCTAAGACAATGACTGTAACGGGTGGAGCGGCGAGAAGTTTCGACTCACCACTCAATCGTGATTGATCATTACGTGCTTGACCAGTGTGTAGTCCTCGATCGCGTACATGCTCAGGTCCTTTCCGTACCCCGACTGCTTGTAGCCGCCGTGCGGCATCTCGGATACGAGCGGGATGTGGTCGTTGATCCACACGCAGCCGAAACGCAGTGCGTTGGCCACGCGCATCGCCCGTCCGACGTCCCGCGTCCACACCGAGGACGCGAGCCCGTAGGGGGTGTCGTTGGCCCAGGCGATCGCGTTCGCCTCGTCGGTGAAGCGCTGGACGGTGATCACCGGTCCGAAGATCTCCCGCTGGATCATCTCGTCGTCCTGCTCGAGCCCGGCGACGACGGTGGGCTCGAGGAAGAACCCGGGGAGCTCGGGCTCCCGGCCGCCGGTCACGATTTCCGCGTGGGCCGGCCGGCGCTCGAGGAAGCCCTCGACGCGGTCGCGCTGGCGGGCGGAACCCAGCGGGCCGAGGGTGGTGTCGGGAGCGAGCGTGTCGCCGACCACGAAGCCGCCGGCCTGCTCGGCCAGGCCGGCGACGAAGTCGTCGTAGACCTGGGCGCCGGCGAGGACCCGGGTCGCGGCCGTGCAGTCCTGCCCGGCGTTGTAGTAGCCGGTACCGGCGATCGTCTCGAGCGCGGTCTCGAGATCCACGTCGTCGAAGACGACCACGGGCGCCTTGCCCCCGAGTTCGAGATGCACGCGCTTGACCGTGTCGGCCGCCGCGCGGGCGATCCACTTACCCGTCTGCACCGAGCCCGTGAGGGAGACCATCTCGACGTCGGGATGGGTGACGAGCGACTGGCCGGCCGGGTCGCCGTGGCCGGTGATGACGTTGAGCACGCCCTCGGGGAAGGACTCGGCGGCCAGCTCGGCGAGCCTCAGGGTGGTCAGGGGCGTCGTCTCGGCCGGCTTGAGGACGATCGTGTTGCCCGCGGCGAGGGCCGGCCCGATCTTCCAGATGGCCATCAACAGCGGGTAGTTCCAGGGCGCGATCTGGCCGATCACCCCCACCGGCTCGCGGCGGATGATCGACGTGTGGCCGGCCAGGTACTCCCCCGCGGCCCGACCCTCCAGGCACCTCGCCGCGCCGGCGAAGAAGCGCAGGTTATCGACGGCGACGGGGATCTCGTCCTCCCTGACCGCGCCGATGGGCTTGCCCGCGTTGGTCGCCTCGAGCTGGGTCAGCTCCTCGCCGTGCTCCTCGATCGCGTCGGCGAGCGCGAGCAGCGCGCCCGCGCGCTAGGCCGGCGTGGTCGTGCCCCAGCCGCCGAAGGCACGGCGGGCGGCGGAGACGGCGCGGTCGACGTCGGCCGCGCTCGACAGCGGCGCGTGGGCGATCACCTCGCCCGTCGCGGGGTTGAGGATGGGCTCGGTCTGCCCCTCGGCGGGACCCACGTGCTCGCCGTCGATGAAGTTCTGAAGGGTGAGGACATCCGTGGCCATGGCGTCGAGCGTCAAACTACCACCGCTACGCTTCCGCGCCCAGCTCATCGAGGGAAAGGACTCACGTGAACGACGTCGTCATCGCCTCCGCCGCCCGCACGGCGATCGGCTCCTACGGTAAGAGCCTCGCCGGCACGGCGCCGAGCGATCTCGGCGCGGCCGCGAGCACGGCGGCGCTCGAGCGCGCCGGCATCGAGCCCGACCAGGTCGAGCACGTGGTGTTCGGCAATGTCATTCACACCGAGGCCGCCGACATGTACATGGCGCGAGTGGTCGGGATGAAAGCGGCGATCCCCAAGGAGGTGCCCGCCTACACGGTCAACCGGCTGTGCGGCACCGGCGTGCAGGCGATCGTCTCGGCGGCCCAGGCGATCCAGACGGGCGATGCCG
>DATCEM010000484.1:0-2880 GCA_036510175.1 Solirubrobacteraceae bacterium
TGCGCCGACTCGGGCACGATCCCGGCGCTCCTCATCCTCGAGCTCGTCTCCGCCGAGGGCAAGTCGCTGTCCGAGCTCCTCGAGCCATATCGCTCCCGGTACTTCATCTCGGGAGAGATCAACTCCGAGGTCGCCGATCCCGACGCCAAGATGGAGGAGATCGCCGAGCGCTACGCCGATGCCCGCCAGATCCGCCTCGACGGAATCTCGATCGACTACGACGACTGGCACTTCAACGTGCGCTCGTCCAACACCGAGCCGCTGCTCCGCCTCTGCCTCGAATCGCTGGTCTCGGGCGAGGACATGGAGCGCCGCCGCGACGAGGTTCTCGCCCTCATCCGGTCGTGAGTCGATGCCTTCCCTGGACACCGACTTCGAGCGCATCCTGCGTACCCGGGCCTCCGTCGGTCGCCGGCTGCGCCGCCGGCTCGCCGCGTCCTCCCCGCCCGCCCCACCGCTGGACGCGCTCAAGCTCGAAGCCCTCGATTTCGCCCACCGGCGCTTAGGCCTTCGCAGCGCGGCGGATCTCGGGGCGGTGTGGGCCGTCGACGCCGGCTACAGCTTTCATCTCGCCGACCTGCCGGGCGTCGAGTCG
The DNA here is from genome assembly GCA_036510175.1 of Solirubrobacteraceae bacterium. Taxonomy (GTDB): domain Bacteria; phylum Actinomycetota; class Thermoleophilia; order Solirubrobacterales; family Solirubrobacteraceae; genus Palsa-465. The sequence goes on from DATCEM010000484.1 coordinate 596, forward strand.
GTGATCGCCGTCGACGACGATTTCACGCCGACGGCCACGCGGGCGGCTGAGCGTCGCGACAACGTCCGGCTGCTCCGCGGGAACTTCGGCGATGCGACAGTGGCGGCCCAGGTGGGAAAAGTCGACGCGATTGTCATGTTCGACGTCCTCCTGCACCAGGTCTCCCCCGACTGGGACGAGGTCCTCGGGCTCTACGCCGAGAACACCCGCGCGTTCGTCCTCGCCGGGCCGTGGTACACCGACGGTGGGACAAGCGTCCGGCTGCTCGACCTCGGCGAGGAGCGCTATCTGGCGACGGTGCCCGGGCAGGACACGCATGAGGGCCTGTTCGCGCGCCTGGACGAGATCAATCCCCGTCGGGGCCGGCCGTGGCGCGACGTGCACGACATCTGGCAGTGGGGGATCACCGACGATGACCTGCGTCGGTGCATGCGCTTGCTGGGCTTTACCCTCGCGCACTTCGAGAATCGCGGCGCGTGGCGATCACTGCCCTGCTTCGACAATTCCGCCTACGTCTTCGCGCGTCCCGAACTCATGGCGGGCGTCCCGTGAGCGGGCGTCCGCTCCCGGCGCCCGCCGTCCCCGCGTCGGCCTACACCGAGGAGTATTTTCGCGAGGTCGCGGCCGGGGCGACCGAGTGGAGCGAGACCGCAGTTCCGATCCATGGGATCTATGCGTACGTGCTCACCGTGCTCATGGATCTCCCCCCCGGTCGGCTGCTCGTCGACGTCGGCTGCGGGAGGGGCGAGCTCATCGCCCTGGCCGCCGAGCACGGCGTGCGTGCGGTGGGCGTCGACTATGCCCCCGCGGCGGTGGACCTGGCCAAGACGACGGTCGCAGCGCGCCAGCTCGAGAAGCTGGCCGAGGTCCACCAGGGGGACGCGCGCAGCCTCCCGGTGGCAGACGCGCAGGCCGACGCGGTGAGCATGCTCGACGTGGTCGAGCACCTCCTCCCCGCCGAGCTCGAGCTCGCCCTCGCGGAGGCCCACCGGGTACTCAGACCGGGCGGGCAGCTCGTGGTCCACACCTTCCCCAACCGGCTCATCTACGACCTCACCTACCGCTGGCTCCGGAGGGTGCTCGACGGGCGTGCCGGGCGCTGGCCCGCGGATCCGCGGCTCCATTGGGAGCGGGAGATGCACGTCAACGAGCAGACCCTGCGCGGGCTCTCGCGAGCGGTCGACGGGGCCGGCTTCCGCGAGCGCCGTACCTGGTACGGCGACTGGGTGTACACCGACTTCGTCCCTTCACGCGGGGCGGCGCAGGTGTACCGCCTCCTCGCGCATATCCCGGGGCTCAAGGGCGCGGGGCGCGCGAACATCCTCCTCACGGCGCGCCGCTAGGGAGAGCATGACTGCGCTGCATGAGGAGGTGGCGGGCCGCGACTGGTACCACACGCTCGAGCTCGGAGATGGGATCACCACCCCCGGCTGGTTCGATACCCGCGAGCTCGCCACCAGGCTGCCGATGCCCCCTGACCTGCACGGCAAGCGATGTCTGGACATCGGTACCTACGACGGCTTCTGGGCCTTCGAGATGGAGCGCCGCGGCGGCGCGGTGACGGCGATCGACATCCTCGACGACACGCGCTGGGACTGGCCGGCGAACGCCAGCGACGGCCACCAGGAGGCGATCGAGCAGCGCAAGGGGCGGGGCGACGGATTCCTCATCGCCGGGCGCGCGCTGGGTTCCTCGGTGCAGCGGCTCGACTGCTCGATCTACGAGCTCGATCCCGCCGTGCACGGCTCCTTCGACTTCGTCTACCTCGGGTCGCTGCTCCTGCACCTGCGCGACCCGGTGCTCGCGCTCGAGCGCGTCAGGGCGGTCACCGGCGGACAGCTCCTGATCGTCGACGCCATCGCGCTCGGCCTCACGCTCCTCGGTCCCCGTTCGCCGTGGATCTCCTTCTACGGCGACGGGCGCCCCTACTGGTGCAAGCCTAATCGGGTCGCCCTCGTCCGCATGGCACAGGCGGCCGGCTGGCGCCCCGTCGCCCGGCCGCGGATGATCCTCATGCCCGCCGGCGCGGGATTTCATCATCCATCGGGTCTGTGGCCGGCGTGTCGGAGCGCCCGGGGCCGCGAGGCTCTGTTCGCCTCGCGCGTCGGGGACCCGCACGCCGCGCTCCTCGTCGAGCCCGCGCACTAGTACTGTGTCCGGTTGTTTCGGTGGATAACCAGGAATGTCCTGCTGGAGCGGCGAATCCAGGCTCGACAATGTCGTCGAGCGTGGAGGCGATCATGCCGTTGGTGGCGGTTGGAATCGAGCTGAGCGATGAGGAGCGC
>DATCEM010000485.1:0-3250 GCA_036510175.1 Solirubrobacteraceae bacterium
CGTTGTGGAACCGATCCTCTCCGGCCGCGCCGACTTCGTCTCGGGTTCACGGCGCCTGGGCACCGAGCTGACCACGGACAGCACCCGGCATGCCGGCGTGATCGTGTTCGGCGCGCTCATCTCGGTGCTCGTCCGCCAGCGGATCACCGACCCCGCGTGCGGCCTGCGCGCGATGCGCTCCGAGCTGACCGGGGCCGTCACACTCGAGCAGCCCCAGTACCAGGCGTCGGAGCTGATGATCAGCGCGGCCCTGAACGGCTTCCGCCTGATCGAGGTCCCCACCACCATGCGCGACCGCGGCAAGCACGCGACGAAGACCAAGAAGGGCGGCAACTTCGGCTACGGCATGCGCTTCGCGCGCGCCGCGATCACCACCTGGAACCGGGATCGCAAGAAGCATCGCCGCCGTTAGGCGAGGATGGGGCGACGCCGCTACGGCGTGTGGTCGGTGTTGACCGCCGGAACGGCAGCGCGCTCTGGGCGGACCGCCGGCATCAGGCCGCGCGAGCGGAGCGCCGCGCGGATCCGGCTGTGCTCGGAGAACACCCAGAATTCGTAGAGCCCGAACTTGACGACGAAGAGCACGGCGAACACGGCCAGGTAGGAGCCCGTAACGAGGATCATGCGGATGCCGTAGTGGGCCGGGATGCTCTGTACGTGCGCCTTTGTCCAGGCGGTCGAGAGCGAGGTGAGAACGAGGCTGACGATCGAGGTGAGCGCGTAGCCGAAGACCTCCCGGCCGAGCTCCGGACGGCCGCGGCGGCGCCAGGCCCAACGCCGGTTGAGGATCCAGTTGGGGATCGCTCCGGCGAGGAAGGCGCAGATCGAATCCGTGGTCGTGCCCACGCCGAGCACGAAGAGAATCGCGAACACGATCGCGCTGACAGCGGCGGCCACGACTGAGCCGAGGGCATAGCGGGTGATGCGTACACCGAGGGCCGAACGGCGCAGCTCATGGAAGCGATCAAGCTGTGACAAGACCCTAAAGCCTACCGTCTCGGGCATTGGACGACGATTCGCCCCCGCGTCGCGAATCCCTGGTTGGCCTCTCGGCACCGCGAACTCCTTACGCCGCCTGGGCCGCCGGCGCCTCACTCATTCGGAGGATGCGGCCCACAAATCGTCCCGTCGGCGCCGGCGGCGCGGCCAGCGGGAACCAGCGCGCCTCGGCGATCTCGACCCGGTCAGCGACCGGGGAGGCGTCAGCGAGGACCGCATGGAAGCAGTGCATCGTGTCGTTCCGATGCTCGTACTTCGCGAACAGGTCGCCCAGCGCCGTCCAGTCCGAGATCGACAGGCTGAGCTCCTCGCGCATCTCCCGCCGGGCCGCCTCGATCGGCGCCTCGCCCCGCTTGATCGCCCCTCCGGGCAGTTCCCACGCCCGCCGGTCACCGTACGTGTGGCGAACGAGGAGAACCTCGTCACCCCGCGTGATCACACACTTCACCCCCCGCTTCGTCGGCCGCGCAAAGAACCAGTAGACGCGCGCCAGCTGGTACGCGACCCGGTAGAAGCGCGAGAGCACCCAAGCACGGTCGATCATGAAACGAGTGTATGGGGGGGTCGGCCCGCCGGGGGCCCCAACCCCCGCCCCTACTCGCCGCCGCGCACTCCGATCGGCGCCGCGAGCACGGCGTCGGGGATCCCGAACGCGTCGACCAGCCCGCCGGCTTCGGAGCGGACCTCGTCGCACAGTCGGTTGACCTCGCGCGTGATCTGCTTGCAGCGGGCGCTGGTCAGGCGGCCGTGCTCTTCGAAGAAGCCCCGGTCGGCCTCTACGTTGGAGAGCGCGTAGAGGTCGCACAGGTGGTTGAGGGGCGCCGTGAGCTTGTCGTCCTCGCAGCTCTCGATCGCGCGCGCGAACGCTTCGAGGACCTGGCGGTCGATGTGTGCGCGAGCGGCGTTGATCGCGTGGTCCTGGACGGCGCGGAAGACCTCGAAGGGGTCGTAGCCCTCGGCGAGACCGCGCTTGAAGCGGTTGGCCACCGAGGCGACGATGTGGCCCTCGCGCCACTGGAAGAGGTCGAGCTGGTAGTCGCGCTCCAGCAGGTTGCGGCGCTCATCGCCGATGGGGACGACGTCGGAGATGACCTGCGCGAGCTTACGCGCGAACAGGCGCTCGAGCACGGTCTCGACGACCTGGCCGCCGACAAAGGTCACCAGGCCGACCGGGTTGAGGTCGCCGAAGTGGTCGGCGTAGTCGGTGAGCAGGCCCTTGGCCGCGAGGAGCATGAGCACGGTGTTGTCGCCCTCGAAGGTGGTGAAGATGTCGACGTCGGCCCGCAGCGCCGGGAAGCGGTTCACGGCCATGTAGCCGGCGCCGCCGCAGCACTCGCGGCAGGTCTGGATCGTCGTCAGGGCGTGCCAGCTCGTCGTCGCCTTCATCCCCGCGGCCAGCGACTCGAGCTCGCGCCGGTCGCGGTCGGGCGCCTCGGCCGCCGGGCGGGCCTGCGCCTCCGGATCACCCGTCGCGCTGCCGCTGAACACCTCGTGGAACTTCGCCGTGAGCTCCTGCTGGGCGAAGTGGAGCGCGTAGGTCTTGGCCAGCGCGGGCATCAGGCGACGCTGATGAGTGCGGTAATCGAGGATGGCCACCTCGTCCTCGCCGGGGGGCCCGAACTGGCGCCGGCGCAGCCCGTGACGGACGGCGATGGTGAGCGCCGTCTTGGCCGTGGTGACCGAGGCCGCCGAGATGCACACCCGGCCCTGCACGAGCGTGCCGAGCATGGTGAAGAAGCGCTTGTTCGGATTCTCGATCGGGCTCGTGTACTCGCCCTGGGCGCTGACGTCGCCGTAGCGGTTGAGCAGCGCCTCGCGGGGCACGTGCACGTCGTCGAACCAGATCCGCCCGTTGTCGACGCCGTTCAGTCCCATCTTCTCGCCGCAGTCCTCAATCCTTACGCCGTCGCAGACGTTGCCCTCCTCGTCGCGCAGGGGGACGACGAGGGCGTGGACGCCGTGCGACTCCCCGCCCACGATGAGCTGGGCGAACACGGCCGCCATCCGGCCGTGGCACGCCGCGTTGCCGATGTAGTCCTTGCGCGCCTCGTCGTCCGGCGTGTGAATGACGAATTCCTCGGCCGCGGGATCGTAGGTGGCGGTGGTCCCGAGGGCCTGAACGTTCGAACCATGGCCGGTCTCCGTCATGGCGAAGCACCCGGGCAAGGCGAACGTCCCGATGTCCCTCAGGTAACGATCGTGGTGGAGCTTGGTGCCGAGCTGCTGGACCGCGCCGCCCCACAGGCCGAAC
>DATCEM010000486.1:0-2468 GCA_036510175.1 Solirubrobacteraceae bacterium
CGCCGAGCCCGTGCGCCACGCCCGCCGCCGCGCGCGCCCGCCCCCGCGTCACGCCCGCCCCGCGTCACGCCCGCCCCGCGCCACGCGCCCCCCCGCGCCACGCGCCCCCCCGCGTGAATCTCTGTCTCTCAGTCCCACCCCGCGGGACCGAACGACAGAAGTTCGCCGCTCAGCCTCCCAACACGCGCCCAAAACGCGCGGGCGCCCCGCCGCCCCCCTACTGCCCGACCGAGAACAGCGCCTCGAGATCGTGCTTTGAGTAGACCTCGAACGCCACGAGCGTCCGGGTCTTGATCACACCGTCGAGCTGCGACAGGCGGCCGGTGACCACCTCGGCGAGCTGGTCGTGCTCGCGGAGACGGAGGATGGCGACGAAGTCCCAGTCGCCGGTGACCGAATAGGCCTCGGCCACGCCCTCGAGGTCGGCGAGGGTGCCGCCGAGGGTGCCGAGGGCCGAGCGGTCCGCCTGGATCAGGACGATCGCGTGGGTCATGTGGAGTGGGTCTCTCCTGGCTCGAGCACGACGACGCTCGATCCGGTCGCGCCTTCGACGTCTGACTTGAAGGCCTGGACGTCGGTCTCGATTGGGGGGAAGGTGCCGTAGTGGCAGGGGATGACCGTCTTCGCGCCGACGAGCGAAGCCGCCTCGACGGCGTCGACGCGGTCCATCGTGTAGTGGCCGCCGATGCACATGAGCGCCACATCGATCGGGTTGCGCCGGCCGACGAGCTGGAGGTCGGAGAACAGGCAGGTGTCGCCGAGGTGGTAGACGATGGTGTCCTTGAAATTGATGAGCAGGCCCGCGGGCGTGTTGACTGTGCCCTTGGGCGTGGTCGAGGTGTGCCAGGCCGGGACGAGCTTGACCCAGCCCCAGTCGAAGGTGACCGTGCCGCCGAGGTTGGGGTCAAAGACATCCACGCCCTCCTCGCCGATCTCGCCCGCGAGCTCGACGATGGCCACCACGGGAGCGCCCGTGCGCCCCGCGATGGCGACGGTGTCGCCGATGTGGTCGCCATGACCGTGGGTGAGCAGGATCGTGGTGGCGCTCACGTCATCGGCGCTGACGGCGGCCTTGGGGTTGCCCGTGAGGAACGGGTCGATCACCACCGCCGTGTCTCCGTCGGTGAGCGAGAACGCGGCATGGCCGAGGAAGCGCAGGTCCATGGTGGTCAATCCTCCTGTGTTGATGTCTCAGCGGCGCCCAGCTCGCGGGCGAGCTCGAAGCCGATCGCCACCCCGACGAGCATGGCGAGCCGGGTCTCCTCGGCGACGAGCGTGCGCATGCTCAGGGCACGCGACTCGGGATCGGCGTCGGTCGCCGCTTCACGAACGGCCTGGTCGTGCGCCTTGTCGAACCAACCGCCCTCGAACAGGGCCTCATTCAGCGCGCGCTGAAGGCCCGGGGCTGAGCGCGCGACGAGGTCCTGCGCGGCGCGCAGCCGTTCTGCGTCGGTGAGGGCGGCGATCGCTGCTTCAACCTCGGCATCGGTGTAGGCGCGATCGGGCACCGAGCGAGGATCAACGATCCGCGAGCAGCGCGAGGGGCCAGCCGACGAGCAGCCCCGCGAGCGCGCCGGCGCCGTCGGCGACCCAGCTCGCCCCGACCACCACGAACGGCATGAGCACGATCACGACGGCGATCGTCAGGGTGCCAAGGAGGTCGCCGTCGATCTCGTGCCCTCGCCGCAGGTTGGCCAGGTCGGGAATGGCCCAGGCGATGAGGAGGGCCAGCGCCACCCCGTTACCGCCGAGCGCGACGGCATCGGGGGAAATGAGCGTGGTCAGGGCCATCCCGCCCGCGCCGCCGAGCAGGAACAGCGCGATCACCGGGATGAATCCGTGACGGCGCTCGAGCAGCCAGCCGTAGAGCCCGATGGTGGCCAGGGCGGCGAAGGCGAAGCCGGTGTTGTCATAGACGAAGGGGGCGGTGACGAGCCGCCAGCTCTGCTGGCTCCACGGCCGGGGGAAGATCACGAGCTTGATCACCGAGTCGTTGAACAGCCCCGTCCGCCAGAGCAGGCAGCCGACGAGGCCGAGGACGACGAGGAGCACGGTGGCGTACGGCCGCGAATCGCCGCGGATCCCCGGGATCTCACCCGTCTTCAGCCGCGGCAGTGACGGCGTCGGGGACCGAAGTCGGCGCGGGCGCTCGGAAACGCGGCCCTCGCGATCGATCTTCGGCGCACGCTTTCTCAGCCGGTTGCCGCAATACGGGCATTCGGTGATGTAGGGGCTGACCTCTGATCCGCAGTTCTTGCAGACAACGAAGAGGTCCGGGCCGCCGGTGCTCACCCCCCGATGGTAGCGCCGCCAACATGCGCGGGCGGGAGGTGAGCCGAAGCTACACCGCCGTGGCGGCGACTATCTCGGCCATCACCTCGCGGAGGTCATGGTTGGCCTCGTACACAACCACTTGACGCGCCGCCCCATTGCCCCGCTCGAGCAGATCGTCGACCGCCTCGAGCTCG
>DATCEM010000487.1:0-3508 GCA_036510175.1 Solirubrobacteraceae bacterium
AAGTACCTCAAGGCGGGCGATCGGATCGTCTCGATCGACGGCAGACAGGGCTTGTCGGTCGACCAGATCGCCAAGGCGATCTCCACTCACCATTGCGCCGGGAAGGCGACCAACGGCTGCCAGGCGACGACGCCGGTGACCATCGGCGTCCGCCGGCAGGGCGAGCTGGAGAGCTTCACGATGTATCCGCGCTACGACGCGAGTCTGAAGAAGACGAGGATCGGCTTCGGGTTCGTCACTGACGTCCGGTATTACGGTGCGCTTGGCTCGGCCGGGGAGGGCTTCAGCCAGATGTGGCTGGTCACGCACGAGACGGTCAGCAGGATAGTGCGGATCTTCGAGCCCAAGGACCGCAAGCAGCTGCACGGCATCGTCGGCGCCACCGACCTCGCCCAGCAGGCCGTCGCCCTCGGCCCCGCGGCGGCGCTCGACATCCTCGCTCTGATCTCGCTGTCGCTCGCGATCATCAACCTCTTTCCCTTCCTGCCGCTCGACGGCGGCCACGTCTTCTGGGCGATAGCCGAAAAGGTCCGCGGCCGGCCGATTCCCTTCTCGGTAATGGAGCGCGCCGGCGTGGTCGGATTCGTCCTGGTCCTGCTCATCGCCTTCATCGGCTTGAGCAACGACATCTCGAGCCTGACCGGCTCGGGCCTGACCCTGCGCTAGGAACGTCGGTGACCGCTCCCAAGACACTGCGCCGGCTCGCCCCTGACCGGCTCCGGGACGATCCTCGCCTCCGGGCGATCGCCCTCGGGGTGGGTCTCATTCCGCCGCGCACGATGCACTCCTCGGCTGAGGGCGCCGCCCTCACCCGGCTCGCCAGGCCCGCCCGACGCGTCGTCGAGCTCGGTGTCTACGAGGGCTCCTCCGCGGTTGTGCTGTGCCGCGCGCTCGGCGAGGACGCCGAGCTCCACCTCGTGGATCCGTTCATCGACGCCACCGGATGGGCGCTGCGGCCGGGATCGCGAGCGAGCGCGACGGCCACGCGGTTGGCCGTCCGGCGCGCGACGGCGGCGGGTGGTCCCATGGTCCGCTGGCATTTCGCGCGCAGCCAGGACGTCGGCCGCAGCTGGACCGGCGGCGAGGTCGATCTCGTGTTCATCGACGGCGACCACAGTCCCGAGGGATGCCGGGAGGATTGGGAGCTGTGGCACAGGCATGTGAGCACCGACGGCGCCGTCGCCTTCCACGATGCCCGCCAGGGCCGCGCTGGGGGGTATGGGAGCCCGGGGCCGACGAGCGTGGTCGACGATCTATTCCGCGCCGCGGACTCGAGCTGGGCCATCATCGAGGAGGTCGATTCGCTCGTGGTCGTGCGGCGGGCGATCGCCGCAGACGTCTGACCGCCCTTCTGGCATAGCGGTGACACCGTGAAAGGCTTGCCGCCCTGCTGCTGACGGAGCTCTTGAGCTGGAGCCTCGGTTTCCGCGCGACGGCACTGCGTTACCGGCCGCGGAGCCGGGAAGCGTCGATCGGGCCGCGATCTTCGGGTCTCATCGTAGGTATCAACGCGTCCTTCACGTTTACCGGGCGGTCGCGGTCGCCCGTGACCCGGTGGCCGTACGCGAAAACGATGGTCCCTCCCAGGTACCCGCCGATCGCGAGCAGCGCTTCTGCCGCGATCGCGAGAATCCAAGCGGACGTCTTGAGGGTGCCGTGGACGTAACCGGGCCGCTGCAACAGCCAGGTGCCGGCGAAGAGAATCGTCGCGGTGAGCATGACAAAGAGATGCCACGTGGCCAGCCGGCGTGTCGGCGTGCGCTTGGGGATGCCAAACCAGTCGATCAGCCCGGTGAGCATCGTCGGCACCGAGACGATCAGACCTCCGGAGAGCGCGAGCAGAGCGCCGTAGGCCATCTGCGTTCGCTGGACATCCAGCGCGCCGAGGACGAACATCGCGGTGGCGACGGTGTACGCGCCGATGCTGGCATCGGTGAGCGGTGGATGGGACGGATGACCCGGAAAGCCTTTGACGAGCCCGATCAATCTGGACACTGCGCCTCCCTCGCGCTGCTGGCAAACTCAAATTCCTTACTCCATTCGCGCCGGTCCGGATCACCGCGCCGTGAGGCCGACGAGCGTGCTCAGCGCCCGGAGGATCGATCCGTGTCCGGCTTGCCGCGCAGAGCCCTCCCTCGACGATCGGCGTAGCCGATCGTCGCCGGCGCCCGACTCGGCTGGCCTATGGGCGCCTCGGTGAGGGTCATGGCGTCGGTGATCGCGGCGTCGAGCTCGGCGCCCCAGAGCGGGCCCTCGAGCTTGCCGACGAGCTTACCGAGCGTCCCCCCGATGCCCTTCCAGGTCAGCCCCAGCGACGCCAGCACGGCCGAGGCTCCGGCCGCCACCTTGCCCGCGTGGCCATTGGCCGCGAGCAGGACATAGATCCCCACGCCGAAGAGGGCGACGGCGAGGACGGCGATCGTCCATAGCCATCTGCTGCTCAGCGCCCTGCGGAGGAACCTTCGCTCGAGCTGCCTGGCCGCATCGAGGTAGTTGTCGGGCTCGAGCAACTCGGTCCCCTTCTTCTCGCCGACGATCACCGCTCGCCAGAGGCTGACCTGGGTAAGCGTGAGCCCGGGCTTGCTCGCATCGCTCGAGACGGCCCATTGGCCCAGCGAGTTGGCGACGCTCCGGGCGGCGTGGGAGGGCAGGTCGGAGCTCAGCGCGTCCAAGGCGCCGATGAGGCTGTTCATCGGCGGCGCAGTGCTCGGCGCCACCGCTTGACTTCCGAACGTGGCTGCGCCGGGGATCAGCGCCCGGAGCCCGCTGCCCAGTACGAAGGCCTTCGGCAGCCGCGCATCGGCGCCGAGCAGGGCGACGACGATCTTTGGCTCGAGTTTGGCGGACGGTCCCTGCGCGGGGCCGCTCTGGAGCGCGCCGGTCGTCTGCTCTATGGAAGCCGAGTCCAGGCCGGACAGCTTGAGGGTGGCGAGTAACGTCGTCAATTGCAGGGCCTGGACTTGGCACTTCTCCACCTCGTCGAGCACGAGTCCGCCCAGCAGCGCGTCGGGAGACCAACCCTGGGTCAGCTCCTTGATCAGCCAGCCGAGCTCGATCGCGGCGATCACCCGCGGGTCCCCGGCCGATTGGCCGGCGGCGGCCTTGCCGGCCGCCGTCAGGGCATCAGCGAACGGCTGTAGGGCATCGGTGGCCGATCCCAGCGCCGACCCGGAGCCGGAGCTCGACCCACTGCCATGCTCAGCCCCAGATGCCTTGCCCATAGTGCGCCCCTCCGGTGTGATCGACCTTCCCTGCTGGCGGCACTCTAACCGGATCGTCCCCCTTCATGGGGAGAATCTCAGTCGAGGAGCAGCCGCTGGCTCCCGAGGGTGAGCCGATCCCCAGTCGAGGGCGAGACCGCTGTCGACGAGGATCCCGGCAGCTGCACCGCACGAGTTTCCCGCGCGGGCCGAGCGCCGTCCACCCGGACGGGCGGAGAACCATCGACCCCACGCGTGCAATCATCGACTCGAGGCACAAAGCTGCGATAGCGTTAGCCATCGCCTGA
>DATCEM010000488.1:0-8924 GCA_036510175.1 Solirubrobacteraceae bacterium
GAGCCCCTGCCGGTAGTGCATCTTGGCGGCAACGTTGACGAGCTGGTCGAAGCCGCAGGAGATGAAGTCGGAGAACTGCATCTCGCATACGGGGCGCATGCCCACGACGGCCGCTCCGATCGCCGTGCCGACGATCGCCGACTCGGCCAGCGGGGTATCCATCACGCGGTCGGGGCCGAACTCCGCGAAGAGGCCGTCGGTGACCTTGAAGGCGCCGCCGAACACGCCGATGTCCTCGCCCATGACGAACACGCGCTCGTCGGCCCGGAGCTCGTCGCGCAGCGCCGAGGAGATCGCCTGGAGGTAGGTCATGGTCGGCATCAGGACGCCGCCTCGCCGGCGAACCCGCTCCAGGGCGCCTGACCATCTCCCAGGGACTCGGCCTCGCCGACCGCGAACACCCCTGCCGTCACGTCCTGCGGATCGGGCATGGGGGATGCCAGCGCCTGCTCGGTGGCGGCATCGATCTCGGCCTGAACCGCGGTGCGGATCGCGTCGACATCGACGCCGAGCTCGCGCAGGCGGGTGTTCTGACGGTCCACGGGGTCGCGCTTGCGCCACAGCTCGACCTGCTCCTTGGGCACGTACTTCATGTCGTCGTGGGCGGCATGCCCGTGCATGCGCATGGTCACCGCCTCGATGAGGGTCGGTCCATCGCCGGCGATGGCGCGCGCGCGGGCGGCACGGGTCGCCTCGAACATCGCCTCGACGTCGTTGCCGTCCACCGTCACCCCGGCGAACCCGTAGGCCGCCGCGCGCTCCACCGGGTCGACGGCGAACTGCTTATCGAGCGGGGTCGAGTACGCGTACTGGTTGTTCTCGAGGACGAAGATGACGGGGAGTCGCTGGACGCCGGCCCAGTTCATCGCCTCGTGGAAGTCCCCGCGCGAGGTTGAGCCATCGCCGAACCAGGTCAGGGCGCAGCGTGGCTCGCCGCGCAGCTTGAAGGCCATCGCCATTCCCGTCGCTACGAGCATCATGTCGGGGAGCATCGAGACCATCCCCACGCAGCCCAGCCGCGGGTCTCCGAAATGGACGTTGCCGTCCCGGCCCCGCGTGATCCCGGAGTCGCGGCCCATGTACTGCGCGAGAATGCGTTCAGCGCTCACGCCGCGGATGATGTGGGCCGCGAGGTCGCGGTGGAGGATGCACAGTCGATCCTCGGCGGCCATGGCGAACGCGGCCCCTGCGGAGACCGCCTCCTGTCCGAAGCCGTCGTAGAAAGAGCCCGGCACCTTCCCCTGGCGGTAGAGACTCATCGCTCGCTCCTCGATGCCGCGCATGAGCAACATCGCGCGCAGCAGCCAGATCCGGTCCTCCAGCTGGAGGTATGCAGCCGCGGCTACCGCGGGCTCTGCCGTTTCCGTTGCCATCTCGCGCGCTTCCCTTCGTTCGAGGACCGGTCCGGGATCTCCGTCCGGGTCATATTCTCGGGTCGCTTCCGGGGTCTCCGCGGCGACCCGCCGCCAGGGCACACATATATTGCTGAGGAGCGATTATCCCACTCCAGTCCGATGCCGTGGGGGCGCCGGGCGCGTCCAGCTCCATCGCCGGGCAGTGGGGGTTAACCTTGGCTCCCCAATGGACAGCGCCTGGCTCACCCGGATGCGCTGGCGGCGCCGCGGCGCCTGGATGTGGCCGTCGTTCGTGGCCCTGACGGTGATCGACGCCTGCCTGGTGCACGCCCTACCGCTGGATGGAGATTCGGAGGCACTGGTGCCGGCCATCCTCCTGGCCGGGTTCTGGAACTTCGTCGCGGTGGTCGTGGTCGCCCATCCCCTGGGCGCGCTCCTGCGTCGCGCACGACGCGACCTGCCGAGCTTCGTGGCCCGCGACTACGCCGGCACCTGGCTCCTGATCGTGACGGCGGTGGCGTTCCTCGTCACCGGGCTGGCGAATCACGCGACCGTGTCGAGCGACGGCGCGGCCATGCGGGACGCCGAGGCCCGAGCGATCGCGTGGATCGGCTACCGCGCGCCACCGGCGTTCCGCTCCGATCTGCGCCGGGCGAGCACCTTCACCATTCAGTCCGGAAGCCTTTACCGCATCTGTGCACCGAGCGCCGGTGGCCATCGCACCTACTGCGTGATCGTCAACGAACAAGCGCCGGCCAACCGCAGCGTCCACTTCGCCGGCTACGAACCGAACACCACGTTCGCGGTCGGCTTGGAGTAGTCGCCACCTTGACACGCTGATATCCGGCGTGTTGGATATCGCGTGGATCCGAAGCGCGCGGGGGCGAGGCGTCGTCAGATGACACCAAACGGAAGGGAACGCATGCGATTTCAGCGGAGTCTCGGAGCAGCCGCGGCGGCGGCGCTGAGCATCGTCGCCGTGGCGGCGACGGCACTGGGCGCCAGCCCGAAGAGGAACGGGGAGTTCAAGGGCACATTGCTCGACTACAGGACAGGCAATCTCACCGGCCCGATCAAGTTCGGCAAGTTCCGAGCTCCGGTGAGCTTCCGGGTGTCGAGCGCCGGCACTCAGTTGATCGGCTTCAACTACGGGTATACCGGTTGCTTCGGAGCCGGCGGGTTCGGCAATAAGGACCCGTACACCTTCCCCGGCGAGATCAAGCACTTCGGTCCGATCTCGGTTTCCGCCGGTGGCAGCTTCAGCGCACCGGCTACCAAGTCCACCGACAAGGGTTCCGGCGGCACGGGCAAGGCCAAGTTCACCTCTGTCTTGACCACGATGTCTTCGCTCACCGGGAAGTTCACCAGCGTCACCAAGGCGAGCGGCACGATCGTGTTCACCCAGCGAGACGTCTACAACGGCGGCAAGCCCACCACGTGCGGGCCGGTGAGCCTGACCTTCGCGGCGAAGGCCGGCTGAGACCCAGAACCGCGCTCAGGGTGACTCCGCGCTGACGGGGTCACCCACACGGACGGTGCCGGGCTCGATCACCTCGCCGTAGATCCCGAACGGAAGCGGCTCGGTCGTCGGCTCGCTGCCGCGGTACTCGCGCAGGAGGTCGAGCGTGGGGAGGTCGATCGTTCCGCTGTCGGGGTCGCGGCTCGTGACCAGGCAGCGCCCGACGTGGCCGTTGAAGCCCACGAGCGCCTCGCCGATGCGTACGCGGCGGCCGACCCAGGCATCCTCCTCGTGCGGGTCGACGCCGTCGATCTCGACGAGCATCCGGAAGCGTCGCGGATCGATCTCGCCTCCGTTGCCCGCCGCTTCGGCCAGCCGGTCGAGCGAACCTCGGGAGATCAGCGAGACCGCGCCGCGCTCACCGCGATCGACGCCCTTTCGTGCCGGATCGGCCTCCACGAGCCGCAGCGCGCGGCCGACGTGGGCGGATATGGCCTGCGACCACGGTCCGAGCACGACCGGCGCGCGCAGCGTGCTCCGGAAGAAGCGGGCATCGATCTCCCCGCCCAGGCGCACGGGGCCAGAGATGCGCTCGCCGCCGGGGAGGGTGAGCGTCAGCGTCCGGTCGGAGTCGTGGTACTCCGAGCGCAACGCACTGAGCTCGCCGATCTGCTTGCCGTTGACCATCTTCCCGCGCTCGTCGACGAGATAGAAGCGCCGGTCATCCCGGACCCCCCCGTACTCGAGCTCGAGCTGCTCGCATGGGGTCACGCGCAGGCCCTTGATCGAGGAGATGAGGAGGACGCGGACGGGGATCGTCTGATTGTCGCTCACCCGTCGGCGTTCGAGCGCGGACGCCGGCGCGGCGTTACCGCCTTCGGGTCAGGAGCCTGAGCAGGGTCGGCTTGCCGGGGCCGGCGGGGAGCCCGAAGAGGAGCGGGAAGCGCAGCGCGAGGTACGGATCGCCCCAGAGGATGAGCCGGCCGGCCGATACGAGCTGGGGCCAGCCGATCTCTCCGCTCGCCATGCGCACGATGTCGTCCGCCCCGGTCGTGACGACGACGCGCGCCGGGGGGGTTGGACCGAGGACGACCCGGCACTTGCCCTGGGCGACGACGACCGAGCTCACGTCCGGGTCGCCGCCATGGGGATCGCGGATCCGCAGCTCGAAGCTCGCGTCGAGGTCGCCGGCCATCGCGGGGTCGAAGAGCCGCGGGATGAGCACGTAGATCGCCACCACGAACGCGGCGTGGGCGCTGGGGTAGCGGTCGAACCGGGCCACTCCGGTGCCGCCGCGGCGCACCGCCCGCTGCGCCGCCGTGCGCCCGGCGTCCCTGACCGCCTCATTGCCCATCCGGCCCGCGCGGCGGATGCTCGCTCGCAGTGGCTCGGTCCCCGTCGCGCTCATGACATCAGGTACTTCATCGCCTCGAGGGGATCGGAGAAGAGCATGAGCGCGTCGTCGCCCGCCACCATGCGGCCGTAGTGGGTCGACATCTCGTGCTGGATCGAGTACGCGTCGATCTCGTAGCCGAGCGCGTCCGAGACCTCGTCGTAGGGGATGACCAGCCGGTCCTTGGCCCGGATGTCCCAGAACGCGGGCTGCTCGATGACCTGGACGTCGTCGCGACTCCGGAGGATGCTCGCGACCGCGTCGCCCTCGGCGCTCTTGGCCATGACGATACCCACGAAGTCATAGGTGCCGGCGGGGTCGACTGGCCGTGAAGCGGAGTCGGCCGGCGGCGAACTGCCGTTGCCGGATGGGGATCCGTTCGACGTCGCCGCCGTCCGAGCCGCGCGGCCGGGGGGCCGCCCCCGCGCCCGCCGCGCCACCACCGAGGGCGCCACCACCGAGGGCGCCACCACCGCTCCCCCCGCCTCCCCCCCGCCCCGCTGCGATCCGGCCAGGGCCGCGAGCTCGGGGAGCCCGGCCTCCTCGAGCACGGCGCCGGCGTACTCGCGTACGCGGCCGACGGCCCCGGCGATGTCGACCCCCGCCGGCACCCGCTCGGCCAAGGGCGCCAAGGCGAGCGTGGCCGCTATCGCCTGCGGCATCCAGTCCGCGATCCAAGCGGTGATCTGAGCGCGATTCTCGGCGCCGTGCTCCTCGTCGGCGAGGAGGAAGCGCGACAGCTCGGTGCTCCAGGCGCGCGCCCACTCCCATTCCTGCGTCGCGACGCGGGCGAGCACCGTGGTCACCGTGTCGCCGCTCGCCGCCGCCGCACGGGTACCCAGCTCGCGGCGGATCAGGGTCCCGAGGATCGGCTCGAAGCACAGGTTGGCCGCCACGATCACCTCCCCCCAATCGGGGGTGGCCGCGAGGCGCTCGACGTAGCGCCGCGCCGGCTGCCACGCCGCGTCGGTGAGGAAGGACTCCTTCGCCGCCTCGATGGAGAATTGTCCGAGCTGCTCATCGAGATCCATCGCGTAGAGGACGATCGCCTGCGCCGAGCGTTGCTTCATCGCCGCCTGCAGGCATACGCACGTGGCCACCGAGTCCGAGAGGCAGTCGCGGGCAGCGGTCGCCATGGCGAACCACAGCCCGTGCTCGAGGTAGGCGGGGCCCTGGAGGAAGGCGCGCAGGAACTCGACCCATGAGGGAGCGAAATCGGCGATGAGATCCTCTTCGATCGCCGAGCGGATCGCCCCCTCGATCTCCAGCTCGGCCGCGGCGCCGCGCTGGTAGAACGGGCGCTCCCACAGCTCGCCAGGGTCCCGGAAGGCAAACCAGTCGCCCGGGTCGAGCGCCGTCGACTCCTCGCTCCACGTTCCGCGGCCGTCCTCGAAGTGCAGGGGCCAGCCGCGGGTGAGATGGCGGTGGGTCGAGGGCTGGGTGTCGATGGTGACGTCCTCGTAGATCGTCGCGCGGCGCCGTCGCGGCTCGTACCAGTCGAAGTCGCGCCCGACGTCGGCGACCGGGACCCTCGAGATTTCGCCCTGCGAAATCTCGCCGGCGAGCGCGCCAGCGCTCGCCGTGAACCGGTCGACGAAGATGCGCTGTTCGTCGAGCTTGTGCTTACCGATGAGCAGCTCCTGCGCCGCCTCGATCATCGCCGGCGGGCCGCACATGTAGGCGTCGGGACCGGAGATCTCCTCGGTCCCGAGGTACTCGTCCACGGCGTCCTGGACGTAGCGCCCGGCGCGCGCCGAGAGCACGGTGGTGAAGCGGAAGTCGGCGAGCTTCGAGCCGAGCGCGTCGATCTCCTGGACCGAGAACAGGTCCTCCTCGGCGCGCGCGCCGTAGAAGAAGCGCACGGGACGCCGGCAGCCCTCGGACGCGAGCTGGCGGAGCACCGAGAGAATCGGCGCCATCCCCGAGCCGGCGGCGAGCATGAGGATCGGGCGCTCGCTCTGGTGCAGACGGAAGGCGCCGTAGGGACCGGTGAAGGCGAGCTGTGTCCCGGGCTTGATCTCGCGGTCGAGCATCCCCGAGAGCCGGCCGCCGGGATAGCGCTTGACCATGAGCTCGATGCTCGGGGGCCGGGTCCGATCCGGGACGTTGGCGAGCGAGAACGAACGTCGCGGGCCATCGGCTCCGGGGACATGCAGGTCCACGTACTGGCCGGGGACGAAGGAGAAGTCCGCCGGCTCGTCGACGCGGAGGACGAGGCTGGAGATGTCGCGAGTGAGCGGCTCGAGGACCTCGACGGTGGCCGAGCCGTCGCGGATGGGGAACTCGAGCCGATATCCGTCGGGGTCGAAGTGGAGGAGCTCGACGACGAGGTCGGACTCGGGCATGGCCCGGCACATGAGCGAGTAGCCGTTCGCCCGCTCGGTGTCGGACAGGGCGAAGCTCGAGTGCCGCTTGAGCGCCGCGTCGCCCTCGACGAGGAAGCACTTGCAGGCCGAGCACTGGCCCTCGCGGCAGCCGTGGGCGAGGCTGTAGCCGTGGCGAAAGGCGGCGTCGAGGACGGTCTCCTCGCTCGCGCAGTCGATTTCCTCGCCGATGGGCTCGAAACGGACGCGGGGGCTCATCGCCGGGCCGGGCTCTCTAGCTCGCGGCCGGCAAGGCCTCGGAGAGCTCGAGCGCGCCGTTAGCGCTCGGAGCCTTCGACCAGTCGCCGCTCGGCAGGCCGAGCTCCTGGGCGACGCGGATGTTCGGGCTCGTAAGGATGCAGCCGTGGGCGCGGATGTCGGCCAGGGTCCAGCGCCGCTCGGGGTTCAGGTGGGGCTGGGCGATCAGCGTCTTTCCATCGGCGCGGACGTAGCCGAGGTCGACGATCACCTCGGACGCCTCCCAGCCGTGATAGCGGTCGAGGTAGTTGCGATCGCCGATGTAGCGGCCGGGGTTGGACTCGTCGAGCCAGCGGCACTCCTTGGAGCAGTAGAAGCGCGTGCGGTCGCCGACGACGCGATGGTGGCGGTCCTCCTCGATCACGCACAGGTCCTGGCAGGTCCAGCAGAAGGGCGGCGCCATGTTGATCAGGTCGAGGGGGAGGAAGCCGCCGGCGGGGTCCGCCCCCGCGCGGAAGGCCTCCCAGAAGGCGCCGTACTGCGAGTACCAGCCCGGGTAGCGGTTCTCGAACCACTCGAAGTCGCGCTCGTCGAGCGGGTCGAAGCGCCAGAAGGCGAGGGGCCAGGCGGCGAAGGCGAGGATCGCGTGGCGGTGGTGGACGCCGTTCACCAGGCGCTCGCGCGCACGCTCGAAGATGTCGGTGGGGATGTTCAGACCGAGCTTGCCGAGCTTCATCACGTAGGCGCGGTGCCAGTCGTCGCGGACCCAGCGGTCCCACTTGTCGAGGTGGGACTCGGGGTCGGAGCGATCCTTGGAGAAGTACTCCATGACCACGGCGGAGAAGATGTCGATGAACGCGTGGTTGATCCAGAACGCCTGCTGGAGGTCGCGCTCGATCAGGGGCGCATTGTGGTCGTCCTGGAGCATGGTCAACAGCGTCGCGTAGCCGTTGGAGATATGCCGCGCCTCGTCTGATTGGACCGACAGGTAGGTGGTGGGGAGAGCGAAGTCGCCGTTGCGCACGGCGACGTCGGGCGTGGCGACGAAGACCACGTTGGTGAACGCGGTCTCGGCCACCACCTGAAGGGTGAACGCGCACTGGATGGGATCGCCGACCATGAAGTGGGAGAGCATGTTGAGCCCGGGGTTGGTGAGCACCGAGCTCGAGAACGCCTTCGGGCCGAGATTCCAGCCGGCGGGGTCGGGGACGTTCTTGGCGTACCAGCGGGCGAGCGACATCTGCATCCCCGTGTGGCGAATCTCGTCGACGAACTGGACGTGATAGCCGTTGCGCAGCTCGTTGTTGGGGACCGCGCTCATGAGCATCGACATGCAGCGCCCGGCAGCGACCTCGGCGAAGTTGGTGACGGTGATGAACGGCTTGAGGATCTCCAGCCAGCGCTCGTGGGCCTGGTGGGGCATGCCCGCGCGCACGGCGGCGTCGTGCCCGCCGTACACGCGCTCGTCCTTCTCGAGCTCCATCGGCAGGTACTCCCGCATGATCTGCTTCATCGGGTCCTTGGCCTGATTGGGGAAGCGGTAGCGCGTCGGGTAGCGCACGGCCGGCTCGTGGTAGTCGGGTTCCCAGCCGAGCTGGGCGATTCGCTCGTGGGACTCGGTGATGCTGCGGCGGCGGGGCGTGGCGGACATCGGCGGCCTCCCTCGGGCCTGGTGGGCGGGCAAAGCCTACGCCTATGTAGCAAGTCGTGCACCACCGGCATGCGGCGCCGCTCGATCGCCCGCCCGGACGCCCTGCCGGTAGGCTTGCCGCCGCCATGAACACCCCCGCCGCCCCGCCCTACGTCGCCGTGGTCACGGGTGCCTCGAGCGGCATCGGCGAGGCGACGGCTCGGCGGCTGGCACGCGAGCCCGGGGCGGCGCTGGTGCTCGTCGCTCGGCGCGAGGCGCAGCTGCGCTCGCTCGCCGATGAGCTCGGAGGGGCGACGGTCCTCGCCGTCGACCTGACCGACGACGACGCGCCGGCGATCGTCGCCGAAGCGATCGAGCGCGAGCACGGCGCCCTGCATTTGCTCGTCAACAACGCCGGTGCTCGGTGGGCGGGGCGCTTCGCCGACGGGGGCTGGGAGAACGTCAAGCGCCACATGGAGGTCAACTTCGACGCCCAGGTTCGGCTCACCGAGGCGTTGCTGCCGCT
>DATCEM010000489.1:0-14024 GCA_036510175.1 Solirubrobacteraceae bacterium
CCCGCCGTGCCGCCAACGCGCTCTCGCCGATCCTCTCGGTCCGGGTGCTCGCCGCAGGCCTGATCGCCCTCGTCGCGGTACGCACCGGGCTGAGCCTGGCCGAGCACGACGTGGTCGACGTCGGCTACGCCTCGGTCATCGGCGCGCACCGGATCGTCAACGGCCAATCGCTCTATTACGCGAGCACCGCCCACGGTGACACCTACGGTCCGATCGCCTATCTCGCCTACGTGCCCTTCGAGCTCCTGTTCCCCTGGCACGGCGCCTGGGACTACCTGGCCTCGGCGCACGCGGCATCGATCTTCTTCGATCTCGCGACCATCGTCGGGCTCGTGGCCCTCGGGCGGCGGCTCGGCGGGCGCGACGGTCTGCGCCTGGGCCTCGTGCTCGGCTGGGCGTGGGCGGCGTGCCCATTCACCCTCCTCGCCCTGATGATGCACACCAACGACGGGCTGGTGGCCATGCTCTCGGTTCTCAGCCTGCTCGCGTTCAGCTCGCCCGCGGCGCGCGGCGCGCTGCTCGGGCTCGCCGCGGCGGCCAAGTTCGCCCCTGCGGCGCTGCTCGGCCTCTACGCCGGGCAGCGCGATCGCGGGATCAAGGGCGCAGTCGTGTGCCTGGCGTCATTCGCGGTGATCGTCGTCACGGCGATCGGCCTCTACCTGCCCTCAGGTGGCCTGAGCGAGTTCTACAACCACACGCTCGGGTTCCAGCTCCACCGCTCGGACGTGTTCTCCCCGTGGGGCCTTAACCCTGGCCTGGGTGTGGTGAAGACCGTGGTCGAGGCGGGCGCGCTCGGCCTATGTGCGCTCGTCGCCTTCGTTCCCTACCGACGTTCCCTGGCCCAAGTGTGCGCGCTCGCCGCCGCGATCACCATCGCCGTGCAGCTCCCGGCCGTGCACTGGTTCTATTACTTCATCGTCTGGTTCATGCCCTTCGTGCTCGTCGCCCTGCTCGCGCCGGGTGAGGAAGATGGCGGCGCCGACGAGCCCCCCGTCGCTGTTGAGGAGGCGCCCCCGAACCTCGAGGTGCGCACACGACACCCCGTCGCCGTCTGATCTCATGTCGAGCCTAAGGATTCGGCGCTTCCCGGCGGCGATCGTGGCGATCGTCGTGCTCCTCGTAGCGGCTCCGGTCCTCATGGTCTCTCGCCACATCCCCGCGCAGCCGGTGCCGGCGCGAGCGGCGATCCGCGACGCGCTGCGCAACCCGGCGGTGGACCATGCGCTCGCCGGGACCCACTGGAGCTCGGACACGGCCTCCGGGCTCGACGGCCAGCTCGAGCGTGTGAGCTTCCTCGCCGGTTCTCGCCAGGTCGCTCAGGTCGCGGTCCGGGCCGACGGGACGGTCGATCAGGTCCAGGCGCTCGCGCACGAGGCCGTGCCCTACGGCGACTGGATCGCCTACGAGCCCACCGTGCTCGCCGCGCTCGGCGTGCTCTTCGTCCTTATGGCCGGGGTGGCTCCGCTGCGGCGCCTGCGCAACCTCGACGTCCTCGCCGCGACGACGCTCGTGATCCCCGTCGTCCTCTTCCAGCACGGCTACCTGAACGGCAGCGTCCTCGCCGCCGTACCCGGGCTCGGGTACCTGATGCTCCGCTGCGCCTGGCGCGGACTGGGCCCGCCGGAGGTTTCCCCCCCGGCGGAGGTCGGCCGCCGGGCCAGCCTCCAGCGCGCGCCGAAGCCGCCCGCGACGCCCCTGTTCGAGCACGTGACGCGGGAGTGGGAGCCGGGCCAGCGCATTCGCATCCTGCGTCTGCTCCTCGCCGCGCTCGCGCTCGTCTTCGTGATGGTCGGCGTCAGCTCGCCCAACGCCGTCGACGTGGCCTACGCTGCCATGGAGGGTGCGACGCAGATCATCCACGGTCTGCTCCCTTACGGGCACATGCCCGGGGACGTGGTTCACGGCGACACCTATCCGATCCTCAGCTACGCCCTGTACGCGCCGCTCGCGTGGCTCTCGCCCGTGGATTCGGTCTTCAGCTCCGTCAACGGGGCGCTTGCCCTCACGGCCCTCGCCGCGATCGCCGCCGCCGCCGGGTTGTACCGCGCCAGCGCAGGGCCACGGCACCGCTCACCCGGCGCCGACGCCGCCGGACTGCGGGCGGCGATCACCTGGCTCTCGTTTCCGCCGCTCATGATCATCGCCTCGACGGGAACCACCGATGTCGTCCTCGCGGCGATGCTCGCCTTCGCCGTCGTCCTGTGGCGCCGTCCTGGGGCATCGATGGCGCTGCTCGCCGTCGCCGGCTGGTTCAAGCTCGCCCCGTTCGCGCTCGTGCCGGTCTGGCTCGCGCCCCTGCGCGGCAGGCGCCTGGCCGCGGCCATCGGCGCGCTCCTCGGCGTGTCGGCGGCGACGCTCGGACTCGTGCTCTTCCTCGGTGGCGTCCACGGACCGGCGGCGATGGCGCGCGCCGTCGCCTACCAGCTCGACCGCGGGTCGCTGCAGTCGCCGTGGGCGGCGCTCGGGATCACCGCCTGGCAGCCGATCGGCCAGGCGTGCGTGCTCGCGCTGATCGCGGGCTCCGTGGCCCGGCTGCTCCTCGACCCCGAGCTCGTCGCCGACCGCGCGCGGATCGCCGCCCTGTCCGCCGCCATCCTCCTCGGTCTCCAGCTCGTCGCCAACTACTGGACGTTCCTCTATCTCGCCTGGGTCGTGCCCCTCATCGGCCTCTCGCTCCTGGCCCAGGACACGCGCGCCCGGGCCTACGCCGCCGGGCGTGTGCCCGCCGCGCCGTCGATCCCCGACATCTTGATCATCGGCCGATGAGTGACGCGCTGGCGCCTGCTCCTGCGAGCCCGTCGGTGCGAGTCACGCCGCCACCCGCGGTCACCGCGTCGCGGGAGGCGCCGTCCGGCGCCGAGTCCGCTGCCCTGAGGGCCGCCTGGAGCGCGTTCTGGCGCTCGCGGATCCTGATCTGGGCCGCGGGCTGCCTCGCGGTCGGCGTGATCGGCACGGTGCCCAGCATGGTCAGGCGCTTTGACCCCACAGGGATCTCCACCTCAATGGGCAGCGTCGGCAACGTGCTCGCCGCGCCCGCTGTCCGCGGCGATGCCATCTGGTACCTGCGCATCGCCCACGACGGTTACTCCACGACCGCGGCCACCCGCTTCTTCCCCCTCTACCCACTCCTCGTCCACGCCGGCTCGTGGCTGACGGGATCGCCGGTGATCGCCGGCGTTCTCGTCTCGATGTTGGCGCTCCTCGCGGGTCTGGTGATCATCCATCGGCTCACCACGCTTGAGCTCGGCGCGCGGGCGGCGACTTTCACGGTCGAGCTCATCGCTTTCGCGCCGCTGGCGCTCTTCCTCTCCGCCGTCTACAGCGAGTCCCTGTTCCTAGCGCTCTGCGCCGCCACCTTCTACGCCGCCCGACGGGGGCGCTGGACGGCCGCCGGCGCTCTCGGCGGGCTCGCCGCGCTCACCCGGGTCACCGGCGTGCTCCTCGTCGCGCCCGTGCTCATCATGTTCCTCTACGGCCCGCGGGCCGACGCCGAGCCTGGGCCCCCGAGCCGGCGTTTCCTGCCCACCTACCCGCTCACTCCGGCGGTGCTCTGGGCCGCGCTGATTCCGGCGGGCACCGTGGCGTTCTCGGGATACCTGGTGCTCCGCGGATACGGGCCACTCTCCTTCTTGCACGCCCAGACGCGATTCACCCACCACGTCCTCGCCCTGCCCGTGGTCAGCATCTGGGACGGCGTGATCGGCGCCTGGCACCAGCTCCGGCTCGGTTTCACCGGATTCGACACCCAGACCCAGAGCCTCGTGGGGCTCGTCGCGCTCGCGGGCGCGCTGTGTGCGCTGTGCGGCGTGTTCCGACGGCTGCCCCTCGCCTACGGAGTATTCATTGTCGTCGGGCTGCTCGTGCCCCTCTCGAGCCCTACCGTGGGCGATCCGCTCAAGGGACTCGCCCGCTACGAGACGGTGCTCTTCCCGCTCTACATGGCGGCGGCGGCGTGGGCGCTCGAACGCGGCATGCGCCGCCCACTGCTGCTCGGGTTCGGCGCCCTGCTCATCCTCTTCACCGCGCAGTTCGCCACCTGGCACATCGTCGGGTCGCAGCTTCTCTAGCGCCGTCCGCTCGGCGTCCAGAACCCGTCCACCGTGCCTCGGGAGTGTCCAGAGGAGCCTGGACACCCTAAACCTCGAAGCCTCTTCGGCCGATCACTACCGCGAGCTTCATGGGCATCTCCGCAGGGAAATCAATCATTGGGCTTGACATCGAGCCCGGCTATGTGGCCGCCGTCGAGACGAGCTCGGGTGGCGTCGCCGTCGAACGGGCGGCGCACGCGCAGCTCGCGCCGGGCGTCGTCAAGGAGGGCGAGGTCGCCGACGTTGACACGCTGGCCGACGTCCTGCGCAACCTGTTCTCCGAGCATAAGCTCGGGCGCCGGGTAAGGCTCGGGGTTGCCAACCAGCGGATCGTCATGCGGACGCTCGACCTGCCGCCGTTGCGCGACGCCAAGGAGATCGCCTCCGCGGTGCGCTTCCAGGCGCAGGAGCACATCCCCATGCCCCTCGAGCAGGCCGTGCTCGAGCATCATTCGCTCGGCATCGTTGAAACGCCCGAGGGGCCGCGTACGCGGGTCGTGCTCGTAGCCGCCCGCCGCGACATGATCGACGGGCTCCTGGCCGCCACGCGCAGCGCCGGCCTGCGTCCCGAGGGAATCGATCTCAGCGCCTTCGCGATGATTCGCGCGCTCCACCGCCCGGGTCGTGACGGCGCGACCCTCTACCTGAGCGTCGGCGGGATGACCAACCTCGCGGTGGCCGTCGGCACCACCTGCGTCTTCACCCGCGTCGTGGCGCACGGCACCGAGGCGATGGCCGGCGAGCTCGCCGAGCGCCGCGGGCTGACGCTCGAGCACGCACGCGGCTGGCTTACCCACGTCGGGCTGCTCATGCCCATCGACGACGTCGAAGGCGACGCCGAGGTCATCGTCGAGGCCCGCTCGGTGCTCGGCGAGGGCATCCGTCGCATCTCCGACGAGGTACGCAATTCACTTGACTTCTACCGCCTCCAGCCCGGCGCCGTCGACGTCCAGCGAACCATCCTCACCGGACCCGCCGTCTCCATCCCCGGCTTCGCGGAGCAACTCGGCGAGGAGATCGAGCTGCCGCTCGAAACCGGGGTGGTCGCCGAGGCCCGTCCCGGAGCGCTCGGCGACATCGACGCCGGAAGCCTCGTCGTCGCCGCCGGACTGGCGATCGTGGAGGCGCCGGCGTGAGGGCCGTCAACCTCATCCCGAGCGACTCGCGGCGCGGCGGCGGCGGTGCCACGGGCCGCTCCGGCGGCTCGGTGTACGTTCTGCTCGCGGCGCTGGCCATCGCCGTCGTCCTCGTCGCCGTCTACGTCACCGCGAGCAACAGCATCTCCAGCCAGCAGGCGAAGGTCGCGGCGCTCAGGGCGCAGGCCGCCGAAGCACAGGTCACGGCGACGAGGCTCGACCCCTACGTGCAGTTCGCCAAGCTCGCCCAGGCGCGCACGGCGACGATCCGGGGAATCGCCTCGAGCCGGTTCGACTGGCACGCGGCGCTCGCGGGCCTCTCGCGCGTCATTCCCGCGAACACCTCACTTTCCTCGCTCGTCGGAAGCGTCGTCCCCGGCGTGAACATCAGCGGCGGGAGCAGCGGTGGGGGCGCGTCTACGCTTCGCGGCGACATCACCGCCCCGGCCTTCCAGCTTTCGGGCTGCTCGGACTCCCAGGACGACGTCGCGCGGCTGATCTCTCGGCTTCGGCTCATCGACGGGGTTACTCGGGTGTCGCTCGAGGATTCGCAGAAGAGCACCGGTGCCCAGGCCGGCGCGACGGTGAGCGCCTCGGGCGCAGGAGCCGTAGGCTGCGGCGCCAACCGGCCCACCTTCGACCTCGTCGTCTTCTTCCAGCCGCTCGCCAACGCGGGTGCCAACGGTGTCGTATCGCTGAGCAGCCCCGTCAGCGCGACGACCACCACGGGAGCTTCCAAGTGACCGGCCGCGACCGCATGGTCATCGTCGTCGTCGCCCTGATCGTCGCCGTGGTCGGCGTGTGGCTCCTCGTGATCTCACCCAAGCGCGATCAGGCGAGCAAGCTCGGTGCCCAGGTCACCGCCGCACAGCGCGAGCTCAGCACCGCACGCACCCAGATCGCCACAGCGGATGCCGACCGCGCCCAGTACGCCCGCAACTACCAGGCGGTCGCCGAGCTCGGTGAGGCCGTCCCGTCCGACGACGACACGGCGTCCCTCATCTACGAGCTCCAGAACGCCGCCACGCGCGCCGGCGTCGACTTCCGCGCGCTCCAGCTGGCCACCGGGTCCTCGTCGACCTCCACCCCTGCCACGACGAGCAGTACGAAGTCGACCAGCCAGGCCGTCACGGCAACTCTGCCTCCCGGCGTCGCCGTCGGCTCTGCGGGTCTCCCGACCCTTCCCTTCACCTTCACCTTCCAGGGCAACTTCTTCCATCTGGCGAACTTCCTCGGCCGGCTCGAGCGCTTCGTCGTCGCCACCAATAAGAAGGTCTCGGTGAGCGGCCGGCTCATGACCCTGAACGGGATCAGCTTCGCCCCCGGGCCCACCGGGTTCCCGCAGATCGCCGCGACGATCTCCGCCACCACCTATCTCGTGCCCGCCAGCGAGGGCCTGACCGACGGCGCATCTCCCACGGGTCCGGCCGCCACCGGCGCGAGCGCCCAGACCGTCTCCGGTTCCACGAGCTCCGCGGCCCCCACTGCCGCGATCACTCCATGAACGTCATCCAGAACCTCATCACCGACCTGCGCGAGAAGCGGCTGTGGCCCGTGGCGGTCGCGCTCATCCTCGCCCTCATCGTCGTGCCCGTTCTCCTCTCGGGCGGGGGCAACAAAAGCGTGCCCGTCGCTCAGGTACCTCCGACTGGTTCATCGAGCGCGCCCGTCCCCGCGCTGCCCGCGGTTAGTGTCACCACGACTCCGAGCAACGCTCGACTCACCGGGCGCGAGCGGAATCCCTTCGCCCAGCAGGCGAAGCAGAAGTCGGGGAGCGGCGGTTCGAAGTCGAGCAAGGCCAAGGGCTCCTCGGGTTCAGGTACGGGGTCGACCACCAGTGGCGCAGTCAGCGGGACCTCCACGACCGTGGCCTCCACGCCCGCGACCTCCACGCCGGTGACCTCGACGACCCCCACTCCGCCCGAGCCCACCGGACTCACGGCCACCCAGGCTTACCACGTCGCGATGTCGATGAGCAATTCCGCGGGCGGCCTGTACACGATCGACCCCGTCGAGCGCCTGAGCGTTCTCCCGAACGCGCAGCTGCCGCTGCTCATCGAGCTCGGCGTGCTCAACGGCGGCCGCCGCGTGCTCTACCTCGTCCAGCCCGGCACCGTGGTACGCGGTCCCGGAAAGTGCACGCCGGGACCGATCGACTGCGAGATCGTCTCCCTGGCCCCCAACGAGATCGAGTGGCTCGGGACATCCGGTCCGAGCGGTGCGACCGGCGTCGCTCTGATGGCCGTCACCGCCATCACCGCCACCAACTTCCCATCCGCCGCCGCCGCCCACACCGCCCGCAAGGACGAGTCCGCAGCCGGCCGCCGCCTCCTCAGCCAGTCGAACCTCAGCGCCCTCTCGCTCTTCGACTACAAGCCGAGCCTCGGCGCCGTCATCGACCTGAGCAACGTAACCGTCGGAGGTAGCTGATGCGCCGTCTCGTCCTCACCGCGCTCACGTTCATGGTGTCGCTGATCGCGACCAGCGCCGCGCAGGCGGTGGTGGTGGACGTCAACCCGAGCGTCGCCGGACAGACGAACGTCACTTACAGCCCGTCCAACGTGGGCGACTACGCCGGCGTCGCGCTCGTGCCCGGTACGCGCAGCAGCCTCACGGCGGCCGGTATCCCCACCGTGACCTCCAGCGTTGCCACCTGCGACCCGTGGCTCACGTCCGACCTGTCCCTGCTGCCCGCAATCGGCATCTGCTCCCACGGCGGAGCCGTGATGCACGGCAACGAGACCTTCGCCCTGACGTGGGATCCCAATCGCTGGTATCCGGCGCTGACCAGGGGCTACATGGAGCAGTTCCTCAAGGACGTCGCCGACGGCAGCGGGACCTTCACCTCGCCCTACGCAATCACCGCCCAATATCAGGACGCAAGTGGGCGCGCGGCGAACTCCTCGAAGTACGGAGGCGCGTGCATCGACTACGGCAACCCGGGTGGTTACACATGCCAGTTCGGTGACACGACGGGAACCGGAGTCGGTAACGACTATCCGGCGAAACGCTGCACCCCGACGGGCGGCAGCACAGTGTGCCTGACCGACGCCCAGGTCCAGGGCGAATTGGCGATGCATCTCAGTCGCACGGGCCTGCTGGGCGGCGTGATGTCCGGTTACACGCCGCTCCTCGTCCTCCTGACCCCACCCGGCGTCGAGGTCTGCCTCGACGCGGCCGGTGGGCTGTGCTCGGCCAATGGCTCCTCGGCAGCCCAGTTCTGCTCGTATCACTCGCAGGTGAACTTCAACGGAACCGAGGTCGCCTACGTCGTGCAACCATTCACGGCGGGCACGGGGTGCGATGAGCCAAAGCTGCCAGAGCTGCCGGTGAATCCAACGCCCGAGGACAGCGCGATCTACCAGGGCAGCCGGCTCGTGAGCCCGCTTAGCCAGGCCCAGATGGCGGCGATCGTCAACCCCGGACTGAACGGCTGGTTCGCCGAGGATGGCTCCGAGGTCAATGACAACTACGGCTGCGTGCCCGGTGGGGTGCCCGCGGACGCGGTCACCGTCGGTACCAGCGCTCAGAGCCCCTACTACCTGCAGCCCGAGTTCAACAACGCCGGCGTGATCGACACCGACCCGAGCGTGCCCGCCTGCGCGCTCGGTGTCACCCTCGCGCCGAACTTCGTCGTCCCGAGCTCGGTCGAGCCCGGCGATGTCGTTCAGTTCGACGGATCGATCACGGCATCCACCCTGATCGTGCCGAAAGCTGACTACGCATGGAGCTACGGCGACGGGACGACCGCCACCGGTCCGAGCGCGGAGCACAGCTACAGCAAGGGGGGCACCTACACGGTGAAGCTGACCGTGACCGACCGCGGCGGCGACTCCGCGAGCGTCAGCCAGATCATCAGCGTCCTCGGCTCAAACGGCCAGCCGGTACCGCCCCCGACCAGCACGACCCAGAAGTCCCCAGCCCTCCACGCCCACCTGCTCCTCCTCCCGCAGGGCCTGAAGATGCTCCTGCGCAAGGGCATGTTCCTTCGCGTGAGCTCCAACGAGGCCGCTGACGGGTTCGTGACCCTGTCGATCACTCGGAGTGCCGCCAAGCAAGCGCACATCAAGACCGGGCGCTCGAAGACGGTCGTGGTCGGGCGCGGCACGGTCACCGGGATCACCGACGGCACGGTCGATCTCCACGTCAAGCTGTCGAAGGGGATGTCGAAGAAGCTCGGCCGCCTGCGGCACGTGACCCTGACGGTCCGCCTGGCGCTCGCCGCTGCCGGCGGAGTTCACGTCGCGATCGATGCGGCCGGGCGCTATTGAAGTGCGACTGTGGAACGCGCGGATCGCGCGGCGGTGGCGCTCAGAGCGTGGATTCACGCTCCCTGAGCTGCTGATCGCCATGTCTCTCTCGCTCGTCATTGCGGGCGCGACGATGACCTTCATGATCGTCTCGCTCGACCAGGGCAACGCGGTCTCGAGCCGCGCCTTTGCCTCGAGCCAGGCGGAGACCGGGGTCGAGCAGCTCGTGCGCGACCTCCGCGACGCGATGTCGCAGACCGCCTCGGGCTCGGCCTTGAGCGTCACCGTCTCGAACCCCACGACGTCGACCACGGCGATCAGCCTCGATCTGCCAACGCCCGGAAGTGACACGACGCCCGAGACGGTGAAGTGGACCTGCCCAAGCACCGGCGCTACGACCCAGGGGCTGTGCACGCGCACCGTGGGCTCGGGCGGCGCGCTGCACGAGATCAGAGGCGTCCTCTCGGCGACCTTCGCTCCCTACAGCTCGACGGGCGCCCTGGACACCACCTTCCCCGCGAGCAACCCGGCCTACATCGCCATCACCCTCGACGTCCAGGACACGAGCGCGAGCGACACGGGCCAGACCCACGTCGTCCAGGGAATCAAGAACCCGATCGTCATCCAGACCGGGGCCGACCTGATGAACTTCGCATGACGGCGCGCCGAACCCTGCGCCGGCTCATGGCATCGAGCGTCGAGCGCGCCCGAGAGGAGAGAGGTGACACGCTGATCGAGGTCGCCGTGGCCGCGCTCATCGCCATCACCCTGATCAGCGCCCTGACCGGGCTGTTCCTCTCGGGCAACGACGAGACGCTCGCCGCCCAGCGGCAGACCGAGCTCATCGGCGTGGCCGACCAGCAGATTGAGAACATCCGCGACGCCGTCAAGGTGAACGGCTTCTCAGCGCTCGCGATGAAGACCGCGCCAGTGACGGGCTCGAGCACCACGCTCACCTACAGCGGCGGCCACACGTACATCGACCCGAACCACTTCGTCGTCTCGAGCTGCGGCGCGAACGGTGGGTACACGATCGAGAACAACTACGACAACACGAGCCAGGGCACGGCGACGATCGCTTCATGGACCGGATGCCCGACCGGGGTGGAGCCCCTGGTGGTGCTGAGCACGGGGATCGTCACCGCCCAGCAGACCTCCGTGGCCGTGGGCGCCGGAACCGCGACCGTCGATAGCTACGTGACCGATACCAACGTCGGCGCCTGCGCGACGCCCACCGCCACGACCTGCACCGGTGCGGCCACGACACCGACCGGCGACGCTCGCCGCGTGATCGTCGCCGTGAAGCTCAACGGAGTCACCCGCTATGACCGAGGGGACAACTCGCCGGTGTACGTGAGCACGATCTTCACCGACCCCGTTCCCTCCAACCAGGCGAACGCCTCGGTCGGGCTGTCGCTGGGGACGCAGATCGGATGAGCGGGATGCGCGCATCGGCTCGGCGCTGGGCCACGCGGAGCG
This sequence comes from Solirubrobacteraceae bacterium, assembly GCA_036510175.1. Classification (GTDB taxonomy): domain Bacteria; phylum Actinomycetota; class Thermoleophilia; order Solirubrobacterales; family Solirubrobacteraceae; genus Palsa-465. Next base: position 10,954 of record DATCEM010000489.1, read on the forward strand.
CGAGCTTTGCTCGCTCTCGGCGCGTGTCGCTGCGCGACGAGAGTGGGATCACGATGATCATCGTGCTCGCGCTGCTCGTGATCGGCCTGCTCATCGCCGTCGCCGGACTCACCGAGGCTCTCTCGTCGAGCACCTACGCCAACCGCGACGCTCGTGTACGCCGCGCGCAGCAGGCAGCCGACGCCGGCGTGCAGACGCAGCTCTATCAGCAGAACGAGGGGAACATCGATAACTACGACCTCAACGGCGGCCCGCTCGGTCTGACCACCACCCTCGACTGTGTCGTGCCCCAGTTCAGCCTCGGCGTGGTCACCGGTCTGGTCAACGTGGCGGCCAGCAGTGCCGGCGCCTGCCCCCAGAGCGATACCGGCGGCGTGCCCTCGACGACTCCGGTGCAATCGCCCCTGGGCGACCACGCCTACGAGGAGTCGGAGACCTTCCTCAACGCGACGACGCCGTTCAGCGGCGCGGCGCGCGAGTTCTCCCCCGTCGTCGTCTCCCTCGGGTCGGACACCACCGGCACGAGCACCGTCTACTCGCGCGAGGAGGCCGCGCTCGCGCCGGTCGGCCCGCTACAGACCATCGAGGGCATGGGCAACGTCACGGTCAACGGGGCACTGGGCTTGGCCGCCACGGTCAATGGCGACGTATACGCCAGGGGAAGCCTGACGCTCCCCCTCGGACTGGTCGGTGCCAACCTCTCGACGAACGGTCAGTCGCTTCTGGCAACGATCGCCGCATCGAGCTTCAGCGGCGGGGCCGTCACCGTGGCCAATAAGGTGACCGTGACGCCGTCGCAGATGATCGAGCGTCCACCGATCACCATCGCCTCGACGAAGGCCGACTGCCCCACGGCCGGGTGCCCCACGGTAACGAACAAGGTGGGCTCAGACGGCTACAGCTCGGCGACCGACACCTTCACCATGACCAACTCGAGCGAAACGGTCATCTTCCAGCCGGGCGACTACGTTTTCTGTAACTTCAACGTGACGGCGGGCACGGTCGAGGCGAACCCCACCGCCGCGACCCCGGTGCGCATATTCATCGACAGCTCGAGCTCGAGCCGTTGCAAGAACGATGGCCTCGGAACGAATCAGGGCAACTTCAACGATGCGACCGGCATGGACAACCTACTTGAACCCGCCAACCCGACGGGTGCGACCACCGCTCCGAGCGGCGTGCAGGTATACGTGGTCGGGGACGAGAACTCGAGCAACACCTACGACAACGCGACGACCGTGAATGTCGGTAACCAGTCAACCAGCCTGCTGTCACTTAGTCCCGTAACGCAGGCCATGGTCATTTATGCGCCGACGTCGGCCGTGACGATGAATACTGGCGTGTGTGTCACGCTTCCTATCGTTGGCAAGACCTGCGCCGGCGGCGTTTTCGACGGCTCGATCATCGGCGACAACGTCACCATCACGGCCACCACCATCACCCAGGACCTCGACCTCGGCAACTACCCGCTCTACAACGGGGTCAATGTCTTTCACGCCCAGCAGTACGTCGAATGCAGCACGAGCAACTCCTCGGGCACGCCGGTGACGACGTTGACCGGCACCCAGAGCACCGACACGAGCGGCTGCTGACGGCGCCCCTCACCCAGGCGCCCGCCGGATCCCCGGCACCGCGTCGAACCCGCGGTCGAAGGTAAGGATCTCGGCGATGCCGTGGTGCTGCATCACGGCGACGTGCAATGCGTCGCGGGCCGCGAGGCCGGTCCGGGCGAGCACGAGGTCCTTGGCTGATCCCCGGCCCCTCCCCGCCGCCCCGTAACCTGTAGCGCCCTATGGCGCTACGCCTCACCACCGCCGGCGAGTCGCACGGCCCCGGTCTCACCTGCATCATCGAGGGTATGCCGGCCGGCCTCGAGCTCGACCGCGATGCCCTGAACCGTGACCTTGCCCGGCGCCAGCTCGGCCACGGCCGGGGCGGGCGGATGAAGATCGAGCGCGACCAGGCCGAGGTCACCGGGGGGGTCCGGCACGGTCACACGCTCGGAGGCCCGATCGCGCTGCAGGTCCACAACCGCGACTACGCCAACTGGGAGGAGCGGATGAACCCGTGGCCGGTCGCGGCGGAGCTCGCGGAGGTCCACCTGCCGCGGCCCGGGCACGCCGACCTGGTAGGGACGCAGAAGTATGGGCTCAGCGACGTGCGCGACATCCTCGAGCGCGCGAGCGCGCGCGAGACGGCGGCTCGGGTCGCCGGCGGCGCGGTGGCCAAGGCCTTCCTCGGGGCGCTCGGGGTCAGCGTCTTCTCACACGTCATCCAGATCACGAGCGTGACCGCCCCGCGCCGTGACGACCTGCGGCCCGGGGACTTCGCCGCCGTCGACGAGTCGCCGGTGCGGTGCCTGGACGCGGAGGCGACGCGCGCGATGGTGGCGGAGATCAACGCGCTGCGCAAGGCCAACGAGTCGCTCGGCGGCGTCTTCGAGGTGCGGGCGTTCGGGCTCGTCCCCGGGCTCGGGTCGCACGTCTCATGGGAGGAGCGCCTCGACGGCCGGCTCGGGCAGGCGATCCTCTCGATCCAGGCGATCAAGGCGGTGTCGATCGGCGATGGCTTCGAGGTCGCCGGCGTGCCCGGCTCGGCGGCCCACGACGAGATCTTCTGGGACGAGGAGAACGGATACACACGCGAGACCAACCGCGCGGGCGGGGTGGAGGGCGGGATGAGCACCGGGGCCACCCTCGTCGTGCGCGCGTCGATGAAGCCGCTGCCCACGCTGACCAAGCCGCTGCGCTCGGTCGACATCGCCACCCACGAGCCGGCCGAGGCGCTGCGCGAACGCACCGACTCGTGCACGGTCCCGGCGGCCGGGGTGGTGGGGGAGGCGATGGTCGCGTTCGTGCTCGCGGATGCCTACCGGAGCAAGTTCGGCGGCGACCACATCGACGACGTACGCGCCGCTCTCGCCGCCTACAAGGAGAGGATCGGGTGGAGGGGTGATGACGACGTCTGAGCAGACCCGGTCATCCGTCGTCCCCCTGGCGGCGCGCCGCGATCGCCCGGTCGCCTTCATCGGCTTCATGGGGTCGGGGAAGACGACGGCGGCGCGCGCCGCC
>DATCEM010000490.1:0-4754 GCA_036510175.1 Solirubrobacteraceae bacterium
TGCTGCTCGCGCTCGCCGCGGCCGACGGCGCGAGCATCCCCCCGGCGCAGGCGCGGCTGATGATCGACGCGTCGGCGAGCGCTCAGCGGACCGCGACGGCGCTCGCGGCGATCACGCGCGCGAATCTGGTCCCGCTCCTACAGGGCACGGGGATGCCGCTGGGCGTGATCTGGGGGACCGAGGACCGGACCATCCCCGCACGTAACGTCGCTCTCGTGCGCGAGGCCCGCCCGGATGCGCGGGTGGCGATGATCGAGCACGCCGGTCACGTGGCGATGGTCGAGCGACCGGGCGCGTTCGTGGCGGCACTCGAGGGACTGCTCGCCGCCCTTGACAAAGACATCACAACTCGGGGCTCCAGTCGCTCTACCTTGCTCTGAGGAGGATGCGCTCTGACCCCACATTCGTGTGCGGCCGGCTGCGGCTCGCCGACGGCCGGCGCCTGAACTACTCCGACACGGGACCCCGCAAGGGTCTCCCGATCGTCTACTGCCACGGTGCGATCGGGACGCCGCTCGGAGCCGCCGTCGACCTCGAGGCGATCGTCGCCGAGCTCGGGGTCCGCTACGTGGCCATCAGCCGGCCGGGAATCGGGGGATCGGACTGCGCTCCGGGCCGGACAGTGCTCGGATTCGCCGCCGACGTCCGCGAGCTCGTCGACGCGCTGGAGATCGAGCGGTTCGCAGTGGTCGGGGTCTCCGCCGGCGGCCCCTACGCCCTCGCGGTCGCGCGCGAGCTCGAGGCGCGGGTGATCCGGGTGGCGCTGTGCAGCTCGCTCTCGCCGCTGTGCGCGCCCCATCGGACGCCCGGTATGCAGCGCCGGATCCGGGTCGCGCTGTCCGTGCTCGCCGCGACTCCGGGGTTGTGCGCGGCGATCGGCGACCTGGCCGTTCCCGTCATCCGCCGTCACCCCGAGCTCCTGAGCAGGGTGATCGCGGCCCATGCGGCGCCCGGCGAGCGCCGGCTCCTCCAGCGCGCCGGCGAGCGCTCGGCGGCGAGTACGAGCTTTCTCGACGCGGCCAGCGGGGGGGTGCGCGGCATGATCGAGGACTACCTCGTCTACTCGAGCCCTTGGCAGTTCTCGGCGTGCGAGGTGGCCGCCGACATCCAGCTCTGGCACGGACTCGAAGACCCGCTCGTCCCCGTCGAGCATGCGCTCCAGCTGGCGATCGCGCTCCCGCGCTGCCGGGTCTTCCTCGACCCCGACGAAGGCCATCACTTCTTCCGCCGGCGTCTGGCCAACATCCTCGCCGTGCTCGTCGGCCGGGTGCGCGACCCGGGCGAGGAGGCGGCCACCGCGATCGCGAGCGCGCGATCGCGGGCGGGCCGGCGCTACCAGGACCCCATCTGAGCTCGCGGCCCGCTACGCGGCCAGCAGCTCCTCCTCGGTCTCCGCCAGATGCTGGTGCGAGGGGCAGTAGCCGTTATGGGGAAGGGGCATGCGCTGGCAGGGCGCGCCCTTGCGTGTCGTGGCCCGGCACTGGAGAGGATTGCCGTAGACGTCGTATCCCTTCTGCGGCTGCTGGCGCAGGATGTCGTCGGCGCACGCGAGGTAGCGCTCGATGACCCGCAGGACGCGCGGCTGGGCGCACATGGGGAAGTACCACCGGATGTCGTTGAACAGGGTCCGTGAGGGATGCGCGAAGTAGTGGCGATCGGTCGCGAGGCGTTCGATCACCGCTTCACAGGCGCGCAGCACTCGTTCGTGGTTGGCCGGATGACCCTGGGGTCGGTCATCCTCGAGGATGTCGTTGGCCAGTTCCCTGTAGATGGCCCGACTAAATCGATACATGAAGGCTGGACCTCCTTTCGGCCCCCGGCCTAGGCGCCGTCTTGAGCGGCCGGGATTGTTGCGCCGGCTTGTAAAGCCTGGGTCATTGCTCGTGTTAACTGCGTGTTAACTGCGCTGGACGCGGCGCCAGTGTCGACGCGCCCGTCCAGGCCGGGGCGGGCGTCCAATCGGGCCCCCGACGCCGTCAGACCCAGCGATCGAAGGCCGGGCGCCCCGAGGGCTCCATCATCACGTGAAGCCCCTCGAAGGCCGGATCGAGGTCGGGAAAGTCGCGTCGCTGGTGCGCGCCACGGCTCTCGGTCCGCGCGAGGGCCGCGTCGGCGATCAGGCGCACGAGGGGATGGGGATCGTCGCGCAGCGGCCACAGCCCGTCGCGGTCGCGCACGATGCCCGCGCGCTCCCACAACGCCACGCGGCTCGCGACGGTGAGGGCGGCAGGCCGGGGTGGGGGCTGAGCGGAGGCCAGCGCGGCCGGGTCGACGGCACCGCTTGGCTCGGCGAGCGCCGCGCGCGCGGCCCGGGCGCCGAAGACGAAGCACTCAGAGAGCGAGTTGGAGGCCAGGCGGTTGGCGCCGTGCAGGCCCGTGCACGCGCACTCGCCCACGGCGTAGAGACCGGGCACGGTCGAGCGGCCGCCGAGATCGGTGGCGATGCCGCCCATCATGTAGTGGGCGGCGGGGGAGACGGGCACGAGCTGGCGCTGGGGATCGATCCCCGCCTCGCGCAGCGCCACGACGACGTTCGGGAACAGAGCCGGGTCGACTTCGCGCATGTCCAGGGCCACCGACGCCGCGCCCGTGTCGCTCATCACCTGCTGAACGGCACGTGCCACCTCGTCCCGGGGCGCGAGCTCGTCGACGAAGCGCTCGCCGTGGGCGTCGAGGAGGAGCGCGCCCTCGCCGCGGATCGCCTCGGTGATGAGGAATCCGTCGGCGCCGTTGGGCGCGGCGACCGCGGTGGGGTGGAACTGGACGAGCTCGAGATCGGCGAGCGCCGCTCCCGCCGCGTGGGCGAGGAGCAGCCCGCCGCCGGTGGCGCCCGAGGGGTTGGTCGTGCGCGCCCAGAGCGCGGCGGCGCCTCCGGTCGCGAGGATGACGGCGGCGCTCGCGACGACGGCGCCCTGACCGGTGCCCTCGTCTTCGAGGAACACCCCGGCCGCTCGGCCATCGATGACGATCACCCCCACTACGCGCCGGCCCTCGAGGACATCGATCGACGGATGCTCGGCCACGAGCGCTGAGAGCTGGCGGGTCACGCGACGGCCGGTGGCGCTTCCGCCGGCGTGGACGACCCGGCGCGCGGAATGGCCCCCCTCGAGCCCGAGGGCGAGGCGGCCGTGGCGGTCGGCGTCGAAGCTCACTCCGAGCTCAGCCAGGTCGTGGACGATCCCCGGCGCCTCGTTGCACAGGACCATGGCGGCCGACTCGCGGACCGCCCTGCGGCCGGCGATCACCGTGTCGCGCAGATGGCGCTCGGGACTGTCCTCAGCGGCCAGCGCGGCCGCCAGGCCACCCTGCGCCCAGTAGCTCGCCGACTCGGCGAGCGGGGTGGCGGAGACGAGGGTGACCCGCCCGCCGTCACGTGCCGCGCACAGGGCGGCGTACAGGCCCGCGGCGCCGGCGCCGACGACAACGACATCGGTTTCCAGGGGTTCCAGGGCAGGTACCGTAGTGACAGTCCGCTCGCCGTGATGAGGGCGGCGAGATCCGTCAGTATCGCCGCTGCGGCTAGGCGTGCTTGACCGCGCGCACGCTCAGGTACACGGGTCCGCTGCGCGAGCACGCCGGGAAGGGGAAGGGGACGACCTTCGACGTAGTCAGGTTCGGCGGAAATACGCGAAGGCCGGCGGCGGTCACCTGATGGCAGGCCGAGCCCGGGAAGTTGCCCGCCTCGACGATGCGCAGGACCGCCGTCGCGCTGGCGCCGGCGGCGAGCGTGATGGTGTGCGGCGAGGTCGCTTTGTCGCGGGACGCCGCGCTGCCGAGCTGATGGCCGGCGAGGTCGACGGCGGAGACGCCGGCATAGCCGCCGAGCGTGCACGTGTGCCCCGAGAGGTTGGTGAACTCGAGCGTGTAGTAGGTGCTCCCGGCGGTCCCGTTGCCCTGCGTGTCCAGCCACACCACGAGGCCCGAGGTCGCGCATTTCGGCGTGCTGGCGGCGATCGGGGCCGGGGCGCCTCCCGTCGCGAGAACCGAGTCAGGTCCTGCCGAGGGGGCGTCAGCGAGCGCGGCCGCGGGGATGAGCGCCGCGAGGCAGGCGAGCACGACGGTGCCGAGCGGTCGTCCGGTGCTGCGCATATCTGGGGAATTCGGAGCGCGCGGCCGAGATCCTCGTCATGCAACGAGACCTTGCGCGTCGAGGGCTCGCTAGCTTTGGCGCGTGCTTCCGGTGTTCGACGGACACAACGACGCTCTCACCCGCAGCGACCACGCCGACTTCGCCGCCGGGCGCAGCGGCGGCCACCTCGATCTTCCGCGGATGCGCGCGGGCGGGTTACGCGGCGCCGTCTTCGCCGTGTTCACGCCCTCGTCGCGCGAGCGCAAGCGACCGGTGCCGCGCGAGGACGGCGTGATCGAGTTCGCCCTCGCTCCCGAGGTCGGGCATCGAAGGGCCGCCGCCCATGCGGCCACGGTCGCCGGGCGCCTGTTCGCCCTCGAACGTGCCCGGGAGCTGCGCGTCGCGCGCACGGTCGCCGATCTCGACGCGGCTCACCGGGGTGACGGTCCGCCGGTCGCCGTCCTCCACCTCGAGGGCGCCGAGGAGATCGATCCGGGGCTCGAGGCGCTCGATATGTGGTATCAGGCCGGGCTGCGCTCGCTCGGCCCGGTGTGGAGCCGACCGAACGAGTTCGCCCACGGCGTTCCCTTCATCTTCCCCTCCTCGCCCGACACCGGCCGCGGGCTCACCGACGCCGGCCGGGGGCTCGTGCGGCGCTGCGCCGAGCTCGGGATCCTCGTCGATC